>NZ_JBXVPZ010000266.1:0-13167 GCF_057961495.1 Streptomyces sp. P5F9
CGCTCACCCCGCCCCCTCCCGCACTCCCGCGCGATCACCCTCGCCATCCCCTACCTGGATGTCGACGCCCCGGTGATGCCCCTCCGGCTCGACCGCGGGCACCGGATGTCCGCACCGCCCGGCGACGACCCGAAGCGGGTGGGCTGGTACGCCGACGGGCCCTCCCCGGGCGAGCAGGGCACCGCCGTCGCCGTCGGCCACCTCGACACCATGACAGGGCCCGCCGTCTTCGCCGGCCTCGGCGAACTCAAGCCCGACCACCTGATCGAGGTCCGGCGCGCCGACGGACGGACCGCCGTCTACACGGTCGACGCGGTACGGACGTACGAGAAGGCGCACTTCCCCGACCGGGAGGTCTACGGTGCCCGCGGGCGCCCGGAGTTGCGCCTGATCACCTGCGGCGGCAGTTACGACCGCAGGACCGGCTACGCGGGCAACACCGTCGTCTTCGCCCATCTCGTCGCGACCCGTGAGCGCGCCCGAACCGGCTGAAGATGACCGTCCGTTTTCTCACCACCCGGACCGACACGCCCGATCCCGTCCGGTCTCTTCCCCCGGGTGCGCACATTCCGTTAGCTTCCGTGACTCACAAGCCTCGTACGACCCGTACGAGGTGACCGGACCGCGGAGCACCGTCGCCCAAGTGAGCCCCCGGGGGCACTCGTCATGACACGCGCCATCTCCCTGCACGACGTGAGCAAGGCCTACGCGCGAGGCGTCCGCGTGGTGGACCGGCTGTCGCTGGACATCGCACCGGGGGAGTTCCTCGTCCTGCTCGGGCCGTCCGGGTGCGGCAAGTCGACCGTGCTGAGGATGATCGCCGGACTGGAGCAGATAGACGAGGGCGAGTTAAGACTGGACGGCGAGTACGCCAACGAACTCGCCCCCTCGGAACGGGACATGGCGATGGTGTTCCAGAACTTCGCCCTCTACCCGAGCATGACCAGCCGCGACAACATCGGCTTCCCGCTGCGCATCGAGACCCCCGGCGAGGACCCGCGCGCCCGCGTCGACGCCACCGCCCGCATGCTCGGTATCGAGGACCTCCTGGAGCGCTTCCCCAGCCAGCTCTCCGGCGGCGAACGCCAGCGCGTCGCCATGGGGCGGGCCATCGCCCGCCACCCCTCCGCGTTCCTCATGGACGAGCCCCTCTCCAACCTCGACGCCAAACTCCGCAACCACCTCCGCGCCGAAATCTCCTCCCTCACCCGCAAGTTGGGCGTCACCACGGTCTACGTCACCCACGACCAGGCCGAGGCCATGTCGCTCGGCGACCGGGTCGCCGTCCTGCGCGGCGGAGTCCTCCAGCAGGTCGGCACCCCGCGCTCGGTGTACGCCCTGCCCCGCAACGTCTTCGTCGCCGCGTTCATCGGCACCCCGCGCATCAACCTCCTGCGCGGCCTGGTCCGGGCCCCGTTGGACGGCGCGATGACCATCAGCCTCGGCAAGCAGTACCTGCGGCTGCCCGAACCCCTGTGCCTGGACCACCAGTTGCTCCGCGTGCAGCAGGGCCGCGAGGTCATCGTCGGCCTGCGCTCCGAGGCCGTACGCATCGCCAAGCCCGCCGCCGCCCGCCCCGGCGAGGTGGCGATCAGCGGCTTGGTCGAGCACGTGGAGTTCCAGGGCCACGAGGTCCTCGTCCACTTCAACACCGGCTCCCGGCCCGCCGTAGTACCGGAGTTGGAGGCCCCGCGCACCGCCCGCCCGGTCCGTCGCCGCCGACGCGAGGGCGGTGTCCTGGACCGGCTGCGGGAACGCGCGGGCGCACTGCGCGCCGGACCGGTGGTGGTCCTGGAACCGTCGACGCCCCCGGAATCCGACCCCGTACCGCCGGAGGGCCGCCTCCCCGGCGACCTCGTCGTGCGCACCACCCCCGACATCGAACTCCGGCACGGCATGCACGTCCCGCTCCTCGTCGACATCGCCCACCTGTTCGTCTTCGACCAGCACGGCGAACGGATCTCCCCGGCCCCGGCGCGGCTGCCCGACCTGGAGGAGTGACGCCCGGTACGGATAGGTGCATGACCCTGCACTTCATCCGAAACCGGGCAGCCCTCGCGACCGCCGGCCTCCTCCTGGTGGCGGCGGCCCCCACCGCCTACGCCGGCCTGGACACACAGACCGCTCCCGCGCCGACGCGCGGAACGCCGTACGTCGAGACGCGGCTCTTCTTCGGTACCGAGCGGCCGGACGGCGGGCCGGCCGTCACCGACCGGCAGTTCATGGCCTTCGTCGACAAGGAGGTCACGCCGGACTTCCCGGACGGGCTGACCGTGCAGAACGGGCGCGGGCAGTGGCGGGACACGAACGGGAAGATCGAGAAGGAGCGGTCGTACGAGCTGATCCTGCTGTATCCGGTGAAAGCGGCGGGTGCGAACGACCGGAAGATCGAGGAGGTCCGGCGGGCGTATGAGAAGGCCTTCGGGCAGGAGGCTGTGGCCCGGGTGGACGACCGGACACGGGCCGATTTCTGAGCGGCCCGCACCCCGGCTTCCGCCGTCTCCGCGCGTCTGTGACCCGGGGTCTCTGGCGCCGGAAAACTAACATCGCTAGTTTGTGGGGCGGACGACGTAGTCACGCCCGGGAGGCAGCACGATGAAGGCACACGACGGCATGTACATCGACGGCGCCTGGCGCCCCGCCGCGAGCGGGGAGACCATCGACGTGGTGAACCCGGTCGACGAGCAGGTGATCGACCGCGTCCCGGCCGGCACCGCCGTGGACGTCGACACCGCCGTACGCGCCGCCCGTGCCGCCCTCCCGGGCTGGGCCGCGACCCCGCCCGCCGAACGAGCCGCCCGACTCGCGTCCCTGCGGGACGTGTTGGCGGCCCGCAAGGACGAGATCGCCGAGACGGTCACCGCCGAACTGGGCTCCCCGCTCGCCTTCTCACAGGCCGTCCACGCGGCCGTGCCGATCGCGGTCGCGGGCTCCTATGCCGAACTCGCCGCGGCCCACGCCTTCGAGGAGAAGGTCGGCAACTCGACGGTCTACCAGGAACCCATCGGCGTGGTCGGCGCGATCACCCCCTGGAACTACCCCCTCCACCAGATCGTCGCCAAGGTCGCCCCCGCCCTCGCGGCGGGCTGCACGGTGGTGCTCAAGCCGGCCGAAGACACCCCGCTCACCGCCCAGTTGTTCGCCGAGGCGGTCGACGAGGCGGGCATCCCGGCCGGCGTCTTCAACCTCGTGACGGGCCTGGGTCCGGTGGCCGGCCAGGCCCTCGCCGAGCACCCGGGCGTCGACCTGCTCTCCTTCACCGGCTCGGCGGCGGTGGGCCGCCAGATCGGTGCGACGGCGGGTGCCGCGGTGAAGAAGGTCGCCCTCGAACTGGGCGGCAAGTCCGCCAACGTCATCCTCCCGAGCGCCGACCTCGCCAAGGCGGTCAACGTCGGCGTCGCCAACGTGATGTCCAACTCCGGCCAGACGTGCAGCGCTTGGACCCGGATGCTCGTCCACCGCGACCAGTACGACGAGGCCGTGGAACTGGCCGCGACGGCCGCCGCCAAATACGGCGCCCGCATCGGCCCGGTCGTGAACGCCAAACAGCGGGCAAGGGTGCGAAGTTACATCGAGAAGGGTGTCGCGGAGGGCGCGCGACTGGTGGCTGGCGGCCCCGAATCCCCTTCCGGGCAGGGCTACTTCATCAGCCCGACGGTCTTCGCCGACGTCACCCCCGACATGACGATCGCGCAGGAGGAGATCTTCGGCCCGGTCCTCTCGATCCTCCGCTACGACGACGAGGACGACGCCCTCCGCATCGCCAACGGCACGGTCTACGGCCTCGCGGGCGCGGTGTGGGCCGGTGAGGAGGCCGAAGCGGTGGCGTTCGCACGGAGGTTGGAGACCGGGCAGGTGGACATCAACGGCGGCCGGTTCAACCCCCGTGCCCCGTTCGGGGGTTACAAGCAGTCGGGTGTCGGCCGGGAACTGGGCGCGCACGGCCTGTCCGAGTACCTCCAGACCAAGTCCCTTCAGTTCTAGCCCTGTCAGGAGGCCTCACATGGTTCGCGCCGCCGTACTGCCCGCCGTGGGCGCTCCGTTGGAGATCGCCGAGATCGACCTCCCGGACCCCGGCCCCGGCCAGGTCCGCATCCGCCTCGCCGTCGCCGGGGTCTGCCACTCCGACCTGTCCCTCTCCAACGGCACGATGCGAGTGCCGGTCCCGGCGGTCCTGGGCCACGAGGGCGCGGGCACGGTCGTAGCCGTAGGGGAGGGAGTCACCCATATCTCACCCGGCGCCCCGGTCATCCTCAACTGGGCCCCGTCCTGCGGCACTTGCCACGCCTGCACCCTCGGCGAGGTCTGGCTCTGCGCCAACGCCCTCAACGGCGCCGCCGATGTCTACGCCCACCGCACCTCTGACGGCAGCGACCTCCACCCAGGCCTGAACGTGGCCGCGTTCGCCGAGGAGACGGTCGTATCGGCGTCCTGCGTCCTGCCGCTCCCGGACGGAATCCCGCTGACGGACGCGGCCCTCCTCGGCTGCGCCGTCCTCACCGGCTACGGCGCGATCCACCACTCGGCGCGGGTAGGGGCGGGCGAGACGGTCGCGGTCTTCGGCGTCGGCGGAGTAGGACTGTCGACCCTCCAGTCGGCCCGGATCGCGGGCGCCACGACGATCGTCGCCGTCGATGTCTCCCCGGAGAAGGAGGAGTTGGCCCGCGCGGCCGGGGCGACGGACTACGTGGTCGCCTCCGAGAACACGGCCCGGGAGATCCGCGCCCTCACCGGAAAACAGGGCGTAGACGTCGCCGTCGAGTGCGTCGGCCGTGCGGTCACCATCCGCACCGCCTGGGAATCCACCCGCCGCGGCGGCCGCACCACGGTCGTCGGCATCGGCGGCAAGGACCAGCAGGTCACCTTCAACGCCCTCGAACTCTTCCACTGGGGCCGGACGTTGAGCGGCTGCGTCTACGGCAACTCCGACCCGGCGAAGGACGTGCCGGTACTCGCCGAACACGTCCGCGCCGGACGCCTGGACCTGGGAGCGCTGGTGACGGAACGGATTCCGCTGGAGGGGATTCCGGGGGCGTTCGAGAACATGGTGGCGGGGAAGGGCGGACGGGCGCTGGTCGTGTTCTGAACGGCCTTGCCTACGACACCTGTTCGGGCTGCGGCTCATCCGTCGCCGCAGCCTGCTTCGCCCTCGCCCTCGACCTCGTGTCCGGCCGGGACCGCGACACCGCCACGCCCGCCAGGCACAGCACGCCGCCCCCCAGCGTGAGCAACCCCGGTACCTCGCCCAGCGCCAGCCACGACATCAGGACGACCAGCGCGGGCACCGCGTACGTCGTCGCGCCCATCTTGCTGGCGGTCGTACGGGCGAGGGCGTACGCCCAGGTGGTGAAGGCGAGGGCGGTCGGGAAGACGCCCAGGTAGACCATGTTGAGCGTGGCGGAGACAGGCGCGTCGGCCGCCTGATGGACGAGCTGCCCGGCGAACGGCAGGCACATCACGGCGCCGACGAGACACCCGAACGTCGTCACCTGGAGCGCGCTCGCCTTCGCCAGGGCCGGCTTCTGGGCGACGACCCCTCCGGCGTAGGCGACCGCCGCGAGCAGGCACAGCACCACACCGAGTACGGACGAACCGCCGTCCCCCGACATCGAAAGCCCCACGGTCACCGCACCCGCGAACGACACCGCCATCCCCGCGAGCAGCCGCGGCGGCATCGCGTCGCCGAGCAGCCGGGAACCGAGCAGCGCGATGAGGATCGGCCCGATGTTCACGACGAGGGCGGCGGTACCGGCGTCGACCTGCTGCTCGCCCCAGTTCAGGACGACCATGTAGAACCCGAACCACAGCACGCCCGAGATCGCGATCCCCCGCCAGGCGGACCGCGGCGGCACCCCTTCCCGCCGTACGAGAGAGAGCGCGCCCAGCGCCAGCGCCCCGCTCGCCAGCCGCCCCAGCGCCAGCGCGCCCGGCGAGTAGGCGGACCCCGCGCTCCGGATGGACACGAAGGCGGAGGCCCACAGCACGACGGTGACGACAGCGGCCGCGGCGGCTGCCCGTTCGGTACGGCGAGGGGATGCGGTCATGCGTCCGAGGCTAGGCGGCGACAGGACCGCACCGCTGGCGGAAATCGGACGCGGTCGTCGGGGCCCACCTGGGCACCCGCTACGGCCTCTCCCCGATCGACGCCTACGTCCTGTGCAGCGTGGCCGTAGACCTGAGAATCACAGAGGTGGTAGACGCCCCGAACTGGATAGTCACGGCCCACCTACCCAAGGCGATACTCCGGTCCCTTTGGGACATGGGATGCGCTTCGAAGGGGCGCGGGGCTGTATCAATGTGCGGCTCCGCCGCCTGGGCGCGACCGGCCACGACGTGCCGGCACTCGACAAACGACGGAACCTAACTGGCACGTCGCATCTCCTCGAACTGCCCGGCCAACCCGTCCAGCAACGCGGCAAGCCCCACCTCAAACGCCCGCTCATCCACCTTCTCCTGCTGCTCGGCAAGAAGATGCGCCTGCCCGAGATGGGGATAGTCGGCAGGGTCGTACGCACTCTGGTCGTCCACAAACCCCCCAGCGAACGACCCCAGCGCAGACCCCATGATGAAGTACCGCATCAACGCCCCGATCGACGTGGCCTGCGCCGCAGGCCACCCCGCATCGACCATCGCCCCGTACACCGCGTCCGCAAGCCGCAACCCCGCCGGCCGCCGCCCAGGCCCGGTGGCGAGCACAGGCACGATGTTCGGATGGTCACGCAGCGCGGACCGATACGACACGGCCCAGTCATGCAGCGCCGTACGCCAGTCCCGCCCGTCCTCGAACATCGACAGATCGACCTGCGCGCTGACCGAGTCGGCGACCGCCTCCAGGATCTGGTCCTTCGTGCGGAAGTGGTTGTAGAGCGAGGGCCCACTCACCCCCAACTCCGCGGCGAGCCGACGCGTGGAGACCGCCGCCAGCCCTTCCGCGTCCACCAGCACACGCGCCGTCTCGACGATCCGGTCGGTGCTGAGGAGGGGCTTGCGCGGTCGGGCCATGGCGCACATAGTAGGGCTGCGAGAGTCAAACTAGCAGTGCTAATTTAAATGTGCAGCAGTCGATGTACGGCCTTTCACTTGGGGTGACGCGCAATGAACCTGGAGCTCAGCGAGGAGCAGGAGGCCGTACGACGGCTCGCGAAGGACTTCGTGGACCGCGAGATCGCCCCGCACGTGATCGCCTGGGACCGTGCCGAGGAGGTCGACCGCTCGATCGTCAAGAAGCTCGGCGGCGTCGGCTTCCTGGGACTGACCATCGACGAGGAGTACGGCGGCTCGGGCGGCGACCATCTCGCGTACTGCCTGGTCACCGAGGAACTCGGACGCGGCGACTCCTCCGTGCGCGGCATCGTCTCCGTGTCACTGGGCCTGGTAGCCAAGTCGATCGCGGCCTGGGGGAGTGCCGAGCAGAAGCTCCGCTGGCTGCCGGGGCTCACCTCCGGCGAGCACGTCGGCTGCTTCGGCCTCACCGAACCCGGCACCGGTTCCGACGCCGGCAACCTCACCACCCGCGCGGTCCGCGACGGCGACGACTACGTCATCAACGGCACCAAGATGTTCATCACGAACGGGACGTGGGCCGACGTCGTGCTCCTCTTCGCGCGTTCGACCGACGCCCCGGGCCACAAGGGCGTCTCCGCCTTCCTCGTGCCGACCGACACCCCGGGCCTGACCCGCCGCACCATCCACGGCAAGCTCGGCCTGCGCGGCCAGGCCACCGCCGAACTCGTCCTCGAAGACGTCCGCGTCCCCGCCGCCACGATGCTCGCCCCCGAGGGCAAGGGCTTCTCGGTCGCCATGTCGGCGCTGGCGAAGGGCCGGATGTCGGTCGCGGCGGGCTGCGTCGGCATCGCCCAGGCCGCGCTCGACGTGGCGGTCCGCTACGCCGGTGAGCGCGAGCAGTTCGGCAAGTCCATCGCCCAGCACCAGCTCGTCCAGGAACTGATCAGCGACATCGCCGTCGACGTGGACGCGGCCCGCCTGCTGACCTGGCGGGTCGCCGACCTCATCGACCGCGGCCTCCCCTTCGCCACCGAGTCCTCCAAGGCCAAGCTCTTCGCCTCCGAGGCAGCCGTCCGCGCCGCCAACAACGCGCTCCAGGTCTTCGGAGGCTACGGCTACATCGACGAGTACCCGGCCGGGAAGCTGCTGCGTGACGCCCGCGTCATGACCCTCTACGAGGGCACCAGCCAGATCCAGAAACTGCTCATCGGGCGCGCGCTGACGGGCGTCTCCGCGTTCTGAGGCCGGTTCCTCCCGGTGAAGGCCCTTTCTGAGTACGTGAGTTGAGTATCCGCACGGATGTCGTGAGCGCCGTGTCCGCCGATGCTTCTCCCCATGAGCGAAGCATCGGGCAAACCGCAGAACACGGCCGCCTTCTACGGCCAGGCCGTCGCCTCCTTCTCCGTCGCCATCGCGGCGACCGCCATCGGCATCTTCAAGCTGCACGCCGACGCCTGGGTACGGGCCTTCCTCGCGATCGCCGTCCTGTACCTGGTCACCTCCTCCTTCACCCTCGCCAAGGTGATCCGGGACCGGCAGGACGCGGCGCGCACCACCTACAACCCGTTCGAAAAGCTCTGAGCGGGGAGACTAAGCGCTCGCTCAGGTTCGGCGGTATGGTGGAGCCCTTGCCACCGAGAGGGGTTCACGAGCGATGAGTACGGCGGAGGAGACCACCGCGGGCGACCCGCAGGCCTGGGCGGAGGTCACGCCCGACGCGGCCCGGCGACTGCTGATCGCCGCCGTGGAGGCCTTCGCCGAGCGCGGCTACCACGCGACGACCACCCGGGACATCGCGGGCCGCGCCGGGATGAGCCCGGCCGCGCTCTACATCCACTACAAGACCAAGGAAGAGCTGCTCCACCGCATCAGCAGGATCGGCCACGAGAAGGCCCTCGACATCCTGCGTACGGCGGCGGGGCGCGAGGGCAGCGCCGCCGAGCGGCTCGCCGACGCGGTGAGCTCCTTCGTGCGCTGGCACGCGGGCGGGCGCACCACCGCGCGTGTCGTGCAGTACGAACTCGACTCGCTCGGCCCGGACGCCCGCGCCGAGATCCTCGCGCTGCGCCGGCAGGTCGACGCCGAGGTGCGCGGGATCGTCGAGGACGGGGTCGCGGACGGCTCCTTCGACGTGCCGGACGTGAAGGGCACGACCCTCGCGATCTTGTCCCTGTGCATCGACGTGGCCCGCTGGTTCAGCCTCGACGGCCCCCGGACGCCCGACGAGGTCGGCGCGCTCTACGCCGACCTCGTGCTGCGGATGGTGGGGTCCGAGTAGCCGCCGTGGCGCGGGTGTCGGGCGCTGCTCAGAGGTATCCGCTCAGAGGTATCCGCTCAGAGGCATCCGCTCAGAGGTAGTAGCGGGACACCGACTCGGCGACGCACACCGGCTTGTCGCCGCCCTCGCGCTCCACGGTGAACGCGACGGTCACCTGGACGCCGCCCGGTACGTCGTCGACGCCGGTGATCTTCGCGGTGGCGCGCAGCCGGGAGTCGACCGGTACCGGGGCGGGGAAACGGACCTTGTTCGTCCCGTAGTTGACGCCCATCGTGACGCCCTCGACCTTGATCAGCTGCGGTCCGAAGAGCGGGAGCAGCGACAGGGTGAGGTAGCCGTGCGCGATGGTCGTCCTAAAGGGACCGGCCGCCGCCTTCTCCGGGTCCACGTGGATCCATTGGTGGTCGCCCGTCGCGTCCGCGAACAGATCGATCCGCTTCTGGTCGATCTCCAGCCAGTCGGTGTGCCCCAACTGCTCGCCGACCGCCGCCCGCAGGTCGTCGACGGAGGTGAAGATCCTCGGCTCTGCCATGTCCTGTCCCGGCCTCTCACGTCATCCAGCGTCATACATACCTAAGCAACTGCTTAGCATGGTCGGATGCGGGGCGGCTGTCAACGGACCACGGGTGTGACGCGGTGGGTAGGCTCTGACAGGTGCCTCAGATCCCCGAGAAGATCCACGAGCTGACGGTCGGCCAACTCGCCGCACGCAGCGGAGCCGCCGTCTCCGCGCTGCACTTCTACGAGGCCAAGGGCCTGATCAGCAGCAGCCGCACCACGGGCAACCAGCGCCGGTACACCCGTGACACCCTGCGCCGGGTCGCCTTCGTGCGGGCCGCCCAGCGCGTCGGCATCCCGCTGGCCACCATCCGCGAGGCGCTCGCCGAACTCCCCGAGGAGCGCACCCCGACCCGCGAGGACTGGGCCCGCCTCTCCGAGGCCTGGCGCTCCGAACTCGACGAGCGCATCAAGCAGCTCAACCGCCTCCGTGACCACCTCACCGACTGCATCGGCTGCGGCTGCCTGTCCCTGTCGGCCTGCGTCCTGTCCAACCCGGACGACGTGGTCGGCGAACGGGGCGCGGGTTCACGCCTGATGTCGGAACCGGGCGACCGCCGAAAAGCCCGCACCCCTCGGGACCGGGGACCGGACCCCGAGGGATGTGACTGAGGACGGCACTCACTCGTACTCGGTACCGCCCTTCCGCGTCAGATACGCCGGGCTGACGGCCTTGGCGATCGCCCGTCCACCGGTCACCGCGCTGTACCGCTCCACCGCCGGACGGATCACGACCCCCTCACGCAGATGCAGCCCGCTCCCGGACACGGTCTCCCGCCCGCTCGCGACCTCCAGCACCCGCTCGATGTCGTACGGCCCCTCGTCCAGCCGGGGCACCAACGGCAGCTCCCCGCCGAGGAGTTGGGCCAGCTCGGCCGCGTCCAGCCACCGGACGTGTCCGTCGATCTCGGCGGACACGTCGAACACGGCGTAGCCGATCGTCTCGCGCCGCCCGTCGGCGCCGTACGTCAGGTCCTGCACGCCCGCGCCGTACACCTCGCCGAAGATGCCGACCCGGCGTGCGCCGAGGCGTTCGGCGAGGCGTGCGGCGGCCTCGGGGACGCCGTGGCCGCGGACGGCTCGCCAGTACAGGTTGCGCGGATCCTCTTTCAGGGCAAGGGACTTGGCGCCGAAGCCCTTCGAGGAGACCTGTATACGACCGCCCTCGTCTCCGTCCTCGCCCTCGGCGAAATAGGTCAACAGGCAGGCGGAGCCGTGCAGTTTCTCGGTCAGGACCACAACCTCGCCCGGTTCGAATATCCCGGGAAACCGCTGGATGTTCTCGATGTCGACCCAGGGCAGCAGATCGGGCGCGTGCTCGACGTCGCCGTCCATCGTGGGCGGGATCGGCGGCACCCACTTGACGATGCCGAGCCTCCCCCACTGCCTGAACGGCGTGGGGGGACCCCCACCGCGAAGTCGGTGCCGTCCAGGGCGGCTTGGGCCAGGTCCACGTCCGCGAGGGCCTCCGGCCGGCACACGATGCCCTGCGACAGCTCACCGCGCAGCCGCACCGCCCTGACCCGGTCCGCGTTGCTCCCCGCGAGGCGCCCGGTGAGCCCCAACTCCTGGATCAGGCCGGCCGGGAGCACGGCCTGCTCGGGGATGTAGACGGCGGTCTCACCGGTACGGAACGCGCCCTTGGCGACAACGGCTCGATACAGGCCGACCTGTGCCAGTTCGAGGGCGTCGGCGTTCGGGTGCTCATGGACGGTCAGCACTTCGGCGGTGACGCGCAGCGTCGACATCGGGACTCCTCGGGTTCCTCAGCTGTGTTTCATCGCCCTCAACTGTCCTGATCGGAAAGGGGTGGAGCGACCGGATTAGCGGCTGCTAGCGTCGCGATCCATGACCTTGTCGCCCGCGCTCACCGCCGCCCTCGCGGACGTCGAGACGGTCTTCAACGGCTTCGCCAGCCCCGGCGAGACGGGCTGCGGCTTCTGTCACGCGCCCGAAGAGACCGCGTATCTGCGCACGCCGTACAAGCGCGTGCCCCTGGACGTGGTGCGGTACTACCTCTTCGAGGTGCCCGACCACTTCGACGACCACCCAGCCGTGATGCGACGCCTGCTGCCGCAGGCCGCTCGGGCGATGGCCGAGGGCACCCTGGGCACGATCGGCTACGGCGCCCACGGGCTGAGCCGGGTGGACTGGCGTTCCTGGCCGGCCGAGCAGTCCGCCGCCATCGAGGCTTTCCTGTACGCCTGGTGGGAGGACACCCTCACCCTGCCCGAGCCGCCCTACGACATCGGCGACACCTTCGAGACCTGTGTCACGATCGCCGGGACCGTGACCCCGTTCCTGAACGGGTGGGTACGGACCCCCGTCGCGGACGCATACCTCGCGCGCTGCGCCGTCACCTGGCTCTACGACCTGTTCTCCGACTCCTCCCCGTTCTGGTGGTGGTACGACGACGGCGAGGGCACCGGCGTGGCGGATCTGCGCACCTGGCTGGCCGGCCCCGGTGCCGCCCGCCTTCACGCTCAGGGTGAGGCCGACCTCGCCGTACAGGCCGAACTCCTCGCCCTGCCCTACGACGAGCGCTGGGCGCACCCGTACTGGACCAGTCCCTCGGCCACCAACTGAGCGTTGGACAAGGCCCGTTCGCTGTCCGGCAGGAGCAGGGTGTCCTCCAGGCCGATGCGGGTCGCGAGCCCCAGCCGCCCCGCGAGCCGGAGTACCGGCCAGGCGCTGCCGTCCTCGCCGTGCAGCAGCATCGGGCGGCCGTGGCCGGAGTCGAGGTCGGCGAGCAGTGCACGCGCGGTCGCCTCGGCTGTGTCCGCGTCCGGGTCGGTCACCTCGGCCAGGACCCGGAGGACCTTCGTGCGGAGCGGTGAGGCGGCGAACCGGGACGCGCCGTCCGTGCCCGACCAGATGCCCGCCTCCACCCCGACACCCCGGTCCAGCAACGCCGTCGCGACCTCCTCGGCACCCGGCTCGTGCCAGTTGACCGAGGCGTGGTCGGGCAGCACCGTCCACCCACGCACCCGCTCGACCCGTGCCGCGGGGTCCGGCTCGGCCCAGGCGCCCGTGGTCACGCCGACCGGCACGGACACCCGCGCCCGTATCGCCTCCAGCGTCACCGCGAGGACGCGCGGTGACAACGTGTCGTGTCCGCAAGGGGACTTGGGATGGAGGTGGACGTCCGTGGCCCCCGCCGCGACAGCCTCCACCGCGGCGTCGGCCAACGCTCCGGGCGAGACCGGCACCATCCAACCGTCGGCGACCCCACGGGCCCCGTTGAGACAGACCTGCACCATGCCTCGATGGTGCCACCCGCCACTGACAACCACCCCCTCGTCCCAGCCTCGCCCTCATCCCCACAC
>NZ_JBXVPZ010000267.1:0-13151 GCF_057961495.1 Streptomyces sp. P5F9
CCGAGTAGCCGCCCGCCACATCGGGCCCCGGGGCGGTGTTCCGCCGTCAGCCCCAGACCAGACGTGCCGTCTCGGCGACGAGTTCCAGCTTGCGGCGCTGGTCGTCGGGGGTCAGTAGGTTGCCCTGGCTCGTCGAGGCGAACCCGCACTGCGGACTGAGGGCGAGCTGCTCCAGCGGCAGATACTGCGAGGCCTCGTCGATGCGTCGGCGCAGCGTGTCGACCGACTCCAGCTCCGCCACCTTCGACGACACCAGCCCCAGGACGACGGTCTTGCCGGGCGGCACGAACCGCAGCGGCTCGAACCCACCGGAGCGCTCCGTGTCGTACTCCAGCAGGAAGCGGTCGACCTCGACCTCGCCGAACACCCGCTCCGCGATGGGCTCGTAGCCGCCCCGGGCGGACCAGGCGCTGCGCATGTTGCCCCGGCAGAAGTGCATGGCCACGGTCATGTCGGCCCGCCGCGCGCGGGCGGAACGGATGAGACCGTTGTCCGTGTCGACGATGTGGGAGAGATGTCCCTCCAGGTCCGTCACCCGGCGCATCCGGGCGGCCTCGGGGTCGATGTTGGCCCAGTAGGCCAGCGAGTCGAGCTGTAGCCAGGAGACGCCGGTGTCGATCAGGTCGGCGATGTCCTGCCGGTGGATGTCGGCCAGCGCCGCCACCGCGTCCTGCCGGGTCGGGTAGACGCCGTCCGAGATCCCCGGCCGCCAGAAACCCGCCACCATCGTCGGACTCGCCATGGTGATCTTGTACGGCCCCGGTGCGTTCCCGGACAGCCAACGGGCCTCGGCGAGGGACAGCGGCGTCCGCCGGTACAGGGGCTCCGTGATGGCCACCGACGCGACGTCGCCTTCGGGTTCGGCACCGTCGCTGTCGCGGATCCAGCGTGGACGGGCCGAGGACTCCTCGGCGGGTGTCAGCCCGCCGACCGTCTCCACCACCGAGGCCATGAAGTCGTCCCGGCGTACCTCGCCGTCGGTGAAGACCTGTATCCCGGCGTCCTCTTGCAGCTTCACCGCGGCTGCCGCCGCCTGGTCCTCCAGCTCCGCGAGCCGCTCGTCCGCGAGCGCGCCGCGCCGGTGTGCGGCGCGCGCCGCCAGCAGCTCCTCGGGGCGCAGCAGGCTTCCCACATGTTCGGCTCGGATCGTCGTCGTCGGCATCGGCCGTCCCTTCACGCCTGACATTCGAGGCGACTGTACGGTACGGTCCAGTACGCTTCGAGGGCAAGACATGTGCCGGGTACGGCGGGCTCCGCGGGGAAGGTCAGACCGGGTCGACGGAGACGCCGTGCAGGAAGACCCGTACCGCCTCGTTGATGGACGCGTGGATCTCGGCGTCGGTCAGCTTGACCGGCGCATCCGTCAGCAGCCGCATCTGGGCGTGGCCGAGCATCGCCTGGTAGAGCTGTTCCGCCGCCCGCACCGGATCCTCGACCTTGATCAGGCCGTCGTCGTGAGCCTGTTGGAGACAGCGCCCGAGCACCGCGTGTCCCGCGTTCGGCCCGTGCTCCGCGAAGACCTCCCCGAGCCCGGGAATGCGCACGGCTTCGGACGTGACCAGGCGGTGCAGGGCGATCGCCTCGGGAGTGAGGACGACACCGGCGAAGTGTTCACCGAGCGCGACCAGGGTTTCGGTGAGGTTCGCGCTGTCCGGCGTGAACGTGTGCAGTGGCTGGGACCACTCGTCGCACAGAGCCTCCACGGACGCGCGGAACAGGGCGCTCTTGTCGGTGAAGTAGCGGTAGAGGGTCGCCTTGGAGCCGCCCACCGCCGTCAGGACGTCCTCCATGGAGACACCGGTGTAGCCGCGCGCGATGAACAGCTCACCCGCAGCCCGCGTGATGAGTTGTCGCCGGTCGGTCGCAGTCATCCTCACACCGGCCATGTTATGTGCCTGCCCGCTGCGGACCTCGGTCAGCTCCACCGGTCCGACGCAGACGGATCGAAATCTCAACTAGATCGATATAGTGACGCGAGGTGCGCGGAGACGGCTCTGCCCAACCGCATCGCCCCATGTTCGACGTGGCCCGGAGGGACACCGGTGCCGTGGACGACCGGAGGACCGCCATGGACCGTCTGCTTCTCATGCGTTGTTTCGTCATCGTCGCCGATCTCGGCAGTTTCAGCGGCGCGGCCAAGGCGCTGGGGTCGTCGGGATCACTGGTGTCGCGGCATGTCGCCGAGCTGGAGCGGCAGGTCGGCGTCCGGCTGGTCAACCGCACGGCCCGCTCGGTGAGCCTGACCGAACCGGGCCTGCGGTACGCCGAGTTCGCCGCCCGCATCGTGAAGGAGATCGACGCCGAGGACTCCAACATCGCGGATCTGCACGACCGGGCGGAGGGTGTGCTCAGCATCATCTGCCCGAAGTGGATCGGGAGCCTGGACCTCGGGGACGCCATCGCCGCGTTCTCCGCCGCGCACCCGAAGATCCAGGTCCGGTTCGAGCTGGGAGGCGTGTCCGACCGGACGTACGACTTCCTCGACGGCGGTTTCGACCTGGCGTTCCACACCCGGGACCTCAGGGACTCCAACGTCCGGCTGAAGAAGATCGCCTCGCTGCCCTTCGTCCTGTGCGCGTCGAGGACGTACGTCGACGAACACGGACCCCTGGCACACCCCAATGACCTGGCCGCCCGCGACTGCCTGGTGCACGTCAACGACCCGGTCTGGCGCATCGGGCACGGCCCCACCTCCACGCTGCACAAGATCCGCAACGTGGCCTTCTCGTCCAACTCCTACATCGCCCTGCAGAAGGCGGCCGTCCACGGGCGCGGCATCGCCCTGCTGCCGCAGCGGTCCGCCTACGACGATCTCGTATCCGGGGCCCTCCAGGTCCAGCTGCCCCACCTGGCGGCACCCGACCGGCCGCTGTACGCGATCCAGGGGCCCGGGCCGGGTACCCAGCGCAAGATCACGGTCTTCCTGGACTTCCTCGCCCAGTGGTTCGCGGAGAACCCGATTCCCACGATCGGTCGTTGACCTACGCCGACGCTTGCGCGGTGCGAAATCTTACAGTTCGTCATCGGAACTCATATTTCATACCGATTGATGGACAGTCGTGCTCGGTGTGGCCACTGTGGCAACGCGAATCGAGCCGCGAAGGAGCTGTCTCTTCATGTGCGAACCCCTGGGTGAACCGACGTCCCGCCGGACGATGCTGGGCGCGATGGCTGCTTCCGCCGCTGCCGCCGTCGCCGTACCACTGCTCGGCGCCGAGCAGGCCGCGGCGGCGGCGAACACCGGATCAGCGCCCTCCGGAACGGGCCTGTCCGTGACGCTGCTCGGCACCAACGGCGGGCCGCCGCCCCTGGCCACCCGATACGGCATCTCGTCGGCGCTGACGGTGAACGGCAGAACGTATGTCGTCGACTGCGGACGAGGAGCGGTGACCCAGTATCTGCGTGCCGGTCTGTCGATGCCGTCGCTGGCCGGGATCTTCCTGACCCACCTGCACGCCGACCACATCGTCGACTACTACTCCTTCCCGCTGCTGTCGGCGGGCGCCTCGGGCGCGCAGGGCTTCCAGAACCCGATCGAGGTCTACGGCCCCGGCTCCGCCGGTATCGCCTCGACTGTCACCGGGGCTCCCGGGCTCCTGCCGGGCACCGTCGAGATGACGAGGCTGGCGGGTCAGGCGTACGCGGCGTCGCCGACCTTCTTCATGACCGAGCACGCGGGCATCGACCCGGCGACCATGCTCAACGTCCACGACGTCCTGCCGCCGTCCGGTGCCGGCGCCTCGGCGACGAACTCCGCGCCGGCCATGGCGCCGTTCACCGTCATGGAGAACGACGACGTGAAGGTCACCGCCGTCCTGGTCCCGCACGGCGCGGTGTTCCCCGCCTACGCCTACCGCTTCGACACCGACCACGGCAGCGTCGTCTTCTCCGGCGACACGGCACCGACCCCGAACATCACCGGACTCGCGGCGCACGCGGACGTTCTGGTCCATGAGGCCCTGTATCCGGCGGGCCTCGCGAGTCTCGGCCTGCCCCAGGCACTGATCGACCACATCACCTCGACCCACACGGACGTTGCCCAACTCGGCCGGATCGCAGCCGAGTCGGACGCGGGAACGCTGGTCGCGACCCATCTCGGCCCGGGCCAGGAGTCCGCGGTCTCCGACGCGACCTGGCGCAGCCTGCTCCACGACAGCGCACGCCAGGCCGACTTCGGCGGATCGACGGTGCTGGGCGCGGACCTGCTGCATCTGCCGGTACGACGGCGCAGGCCCCGCCGGTCCTGACCGGTCCGGCACCGCGCGGAAGTTCCGCATTGCTTGCGCCGCGCGACCGATCACCGGTGTGCCACGACTCTCGCCTCGCCCCGAAACTCCTGTTAGCGTCCAACTTAATCGATCTAGCACAGGCGCCGTTCCGGACGACACCCTGGACGACGGCCACGCGACGGAGAGCGACATGGACCTTCTCTCACAACAGCGCAGTACCTACGAAGCGGTCCTCCGGCTGAACGAGGCACCGTTCGTCACCGAGCGTCCGGCGATGTTCAGTCCGGCCGCCGCGGCCCAGGACGAGGGCAACACACGCGGCACCTACGGCCGCTTCGCGCAGATCCTGCTCCCCGAGGAGTACGCGGACTGGGTCGAGGAGAGCGCCGCCCATGTCGGCTCGTGCTACGTCGGCGACTGGACCTCGCTGCACAAGGTGAAGGTGCACGGCCCGCAGGCGCTCGCGTTCCTGAGCCGGCTGGGGATGCGGGACCTGTCCCGCTTCGAGACCGGGCAGATCAAGCATCATGTGCAGCTCGACGACAACGGCTGGATCGCCTCCGAGGGCGTGCTGTGCCGGCTCGGTCCCGAGGAGTTCGTCTACACCGCGGGCAGTTGCGACTGGCTGTTGTGGCAGCTGGGTCAAGGCGGTTGGGACGCGGCGGCGACCGACATCAGTCCCGACCGGTTCATCTTCGGGGTGCAGGGACCGGCGTCCCTGGCCACGCTGGAGAAGCTGACGGGGGACGACCTCCGCGACATCGGCTTCAGTCGCAGCCGGATGTCACAGGTCGACGGGGTCCCGGTACGGGTCCTGCGCACCGGGATCTCGGGTGAGCTCGGGTACGAGCTGCACGGGCCGACCGAGCACGCCAACGGGATCTGGGCGGCGGTCGTGGCGAGCGGCCGGGACGCCGGCATCCGTCAACTCGGCTTCCGCGCCCAGCCTGTTCAGCACATCGAGGCCGGGATCGCGACCAACGGCCTGGACTATCTGCCGGCGTCGATCCTCACGCCGGGTGCGCCGAGGCAGTTCCGCAAGGGCACGCCCAGCGGCAGTTTCGTCCCGGCGGGCGGGGTGACCGACTACTTCCGCAAGCCGGGCGAACTCGGCTGGGGGTTCCGCAAGGGTGTCCCCGACCGCGACTTCGTCGGCCGGGACGCACTCGTCCGGGACGCCGAAAGCGGCGTTCCCGCACGGCAGTTGGTCGGTCTGCGCTGGAACGGGCAGGACGTCGCCGGCGTCCTCACCTCGCTCCTGAGCGAGGCCGAACTGCCCGACCAGATGGAGATGCCCCGTGGTCGCGGTCCCCACTTCGACCAGGTACTGGTGTCCGGCGACCCGGTGGGCGTGGCCACGGGCCGCACCGTGAGCCCGACCCTGCGGGCGATGATCTCCCTGTGCGTACTCGACCCCGCACACACGGCACCCGGCACGGAGGTCGCCGTCCTGTGGGGCCGACCGGGCACCCCGCAGCGGGAGATCCGGGCGACAGTCACCACGCTGCCGTTCAAGCCGGACAACCGGCGCACCGACGTCACCGCACTGTGACCGCTTCACCTCGCTCCAGGATCTCAACCGCCCCGCTCCCTCACCCGCACGGACCGATCAAGTCAGCGCTGTGCGGCGGGAGTCGGCGGCGCGATCAGGCTGAGCCCGCGCGCTGACCTGACGTGCGGTCACTGCGGTGAGCCCAAGAAGAGACCAGCGGGAAGCGGTACGTCGGCACGGACCGGCCGGTCACGTCGGGGACACCGGCACGCCTCACTCCGTGTTCACGGCCCGGTCCTGGGGGAGCACGCTGGAGATCGCCCCTCACATCCTGAACTCCGTTGTGAGGGGCGGGTGTTGCGCGAGGGCTGGACACCCGCCCTGAGCGGTGCTGTCATCCATCGACACCGCACTCTCCGTACCGCACTCTCTGTACCGCACTTTCCGTCGCTGGGAAGGCAGTTGGCGCAGCACTCGCCCATGCGGCGGGCCGCTCCGGCCCGCGCACCGGGCCATCCGCCGCGCTCGGTTCTGTCGGCACGAAGCACGCGTTATCTGTGACACCCCGTCAGCAAGGCCTGCTGACAACGATGTCGAACTCTCGTTACGCATCGAAGGAGCCCCCCATGCCCCACTCCGAAGAGGACGACCGCTCTCCCCTCATCACCGGACTGCCGCCGCTGACCAGACGTGACCTGCTGCGGTGGGGAGGCGTGGCCGCCGCAGGTGCCCTGGGTGGCCTCGGCATCGCCGGTTCGCCCGCCCATGCCGCCACCGCGGCGGCCGATGCCGCGGCCTCGACGTTCAGCCCGCTGCGCCCGCCCGCCACCCCCCTGGCCGTGCGGTCCCCGTACCTGACCACCTGGCTGGCCGGGGACAGCCTGGCCGGCACCTGGCCCACCTTCTGGAACGGTCGGATCACCGCGCTGGCCGGTATCGCCCGCATCGACGGCAAACCGTACGTGTTCCTCGGCGCCCCGGCGCTGCCCGGCGGCCCGGCGCTCGGCACGATGACGCAGACGTCGTTGCAGCTCACGGCCACCCGGTCGATCTTCACGCTCACCGGGGGCGGCGTCACGCTGACGGTCACCTTCTTCTCGCCCGTGGACCTCGGCAACCCGCAGCGCCAGTGCGTGCCGCTGAGCTACATCAGCGTGCAGGCCGCCAGCGGCGACGGGGCCGGCCACACCGTGGACGTACACGTCGACGCCTCCGCCGAGTGGGTGCACGGCGACAGCTCCACCCAGGTCACCTGGGCCAAGCAGGCGACCGGCAGTATGACGGCTCTGACCTGCCAACCGGCCTCCCCGGGAGTGCTGGCCGAGAACAACGACCAGGCCTCGTGGGGTTCGCTGGTGCTGGCCGCCCCCACCGCGAGCGGGCTGACCTGGCAGATCGGCCAGGACACCGTCGTACGGGCGGCGTCGGCCGCGAACGGGACGCTGGCCGGCACCTCCGACACCGCCCAGCCCCGCGCGATCAACGACCGCTGGCCCGTGCTGGGTCTCAACCAGAACCTGGGCACCGTCACCGCAGCCGCCCCCTCGGCGGTGTTCCAGATCGTCGTCGGCCATGTGCGCACCCCGGCGGTGAGCTACCTCGGCACGAACCTGAACCCGTGGTGGACGCACTACTGGAGCTCGTGGACCGCCATGCTCGACTGGTTCAACGGCGACCGCGCCGCCGCCCTGACCGCCGCCGTCGCCTTCGACAAGGCGATCCACGACGACGCCGCGAGCGCTGCCGGCGGCGGTGACACCGGCGAACACTACGCGGCCGTCTGCGCCCTGGCGGTGCGTCAGGCCGTGGCCGGGACGGAACTCGTCGACCGCAACGGCTCGCCGTGGGCGATGCTCAAGGAGATCTCCTCCAACGGCAACTTCTCGACCGTGGACGTGATTTACCCCGCGTCCCCCGCCTACCTGCACCTCTCGCCCGCGTATCTGCGGCTGCTGCTGGAACCGCACTTCTTCTACGCGGAGCAGGCCGGCTGGCCCAAGGTGTACGCCGAGCACGACCTCGGCTCCAGCTACCCCAACGCGACCGGGCACCTGGACGGCAACGAGGAGGCCATGCCGATCGAGGAGTCCGCCAACATGCTGATCATGGCGGCGGCCGTGGCCCAGCGCCTTCCGGCGGCCGACGCGGCCTCCTTCGCCACCGCGCACTACGCGATCCTCCACCAGTGGGCCGAGTACCTGGTGGCCAACGCCCTCGACCCGGAGAACCAGAACCAGACCGACGACTTCACCGGCTGGATCGCGCACAGCGCCAACCTCGCGCTCAAGGGCATCATCGGCATCGGCGCGATGAGCGTGATCGCCAAGGCGGCGTCCAACTCCTCCGACGCGGCGCACTACTTGACGGTGGCTCGCGGCTACGTCAGCCGGTGGGTCACCCTGGCCCAGGACTCCTCCGGCACACACCTCAAACTCGCCTACGACCAGGACGGCACCTGGAGCCTGAAGTACAACGGCTATGCCGACCGCCTGCTGGGCGTGGACCTGGTGCCGACCGGGGTGGCCGCGCAGGAGGCCGCCTGGTACCTGTCCAAGGCGGGTACCTACGGCGTGCTGCTGGACCCGCGCAACGACTACACCAAGACCGACTGGGAGGTGTGGACCGCGGCCTGGCTCGCCGACCACGCCGACGCCCGCGCCATGCTGATCAACGGTGTCTACGGCTTCGCCAACAGCACGCCGTCGCGAGTGCCGTTCACCGACTGGTACGTCGTCGCCACCGGCGCCCAACGGGGCTTCGCCGACCGCCCCGTGATCGGCGGTGTCCTCGCCCTGATGAACGCCCCGGCGGCCGACTCCGTCGCCTGGAAACGTATCCAGAACAAGAACTCCGGCAAGCTGCTCGCCGTCAGCGGCATGTCCCTGGCCGACAGCGCCGAGATCACCCAGTACGAGGACAACGGCACCGCCGACCACCTGTGGACCGTGGTGGACAACGGCGACGGCACCGTCAAGATCTACAACCGCAACAGCGGCCGACTGCTCGCCGTCCACAACCAGAGCCTCGACGACGGCGCCCACGTCCAGCAGTACAACGACAACGGCACCCAGGACCACCTCTGGCGCCTCGTCGACAACGGCGACGGCTGGATGAAGATCGTCAACGTGCACAGCGGCAAGCTCATGGCCGTCGACGGAGCCTCCCAGGCCAACGGCGCCCAGGTGACCCAGTGGAACGACAACGGCACCTCCGACCACCTCTGGCGGCTCGTCTGATCCACCCCTGTCACAGCCGACCTCGATGAACGCGCGGTGCGCGGGGTGTCCCGTCCGGGCACCCGCGCGCGAAGTCATGTCGCACATCTAGTCATACCGACTAGTCGGTACTAGCCTCCGCTCGAACGGAAGGAGCCCCCACCTCCCACCGCCCTCTCTGTCCCCGCCCGTTCCAAAGGGAGCCGTATGCCCTCCGCCTCCGCACCCTTCGACACACGAGGCCCCGGCGCCGACGCGCCCGGCGCCGGTGCTCGCGGCTCGCTCGCCCGGATGTACCGCCGTGACCTGGCGGCGTATCCGGCCACCGGGCGGCGCATGTCGTATCTGGCGATCGTGGTGGTCACGACCGTCGTGCTCTACTACATGCTCTACATCCAGTACGCGGTGGCGACGTCGATCATCACCCACTTCGACATGACCTACCGCTACTTCGTGTGGGTCTCCGTCATCGGCAACGCGGTCGGAGCCTTCGCCTCGCTCGTGGCCGGCCTCGCGGACCGGTGGGGGCGCGCGAACCTCGTGGTCTACGGCCTGCTCGTCGCCGCCCTCCTGGTCTACTTCGGGCTGCCCAACGCCGGTGACAAGACGACGTACTTGGTGCTGTTCGCGGTCGTCAGCTTCATCGAGGGCATCGTGCTGGTCGCGACCCCGGCGCTGATCCGGGACTTCTCACCGCAGCTCGGCCGCGCCACCGCGATGGGCTACTGGACGATGGGCCCGGTCATCGGCAGCCTCGTCGTCACCTCGGTGACCAGCAGCACGCTCGACACCGCCGGCTGGCAGGACGAGCTGCGCTACTCCGGGGCGGCCGGGCTGGTCGTCTTCGTCGTCACCCTGTTCGCCCTGCGCGAGCTGTCGCCGGGCCTGCGCGACCAGATCATGGTGAGCCTGCGCGACCGCGCCCTGGTCGAGGCGCGCGCCAAGGGACTCGACACGGAGGCCGTACGGCGCGGGGAGTGGCGGCAGATGCTGCGCCTGGACATCCTCGGCTCCGCCTTCGCGATCGCGGTCTTCCTGCTCCTGTACTACGCCGCCGTCGGCAACTTCGTCGTCTACTTCTCGACCACCTTCGGCTACAGCGAGCAGCGCACCAACGCCCTCGCCAACTGGTACTGGGCCGCCAACGCCCTCGCGCTGATCGTGGCCGGGCTGCTCTCCGACCGGCTGCTGGTGCGCAAGCCCTTCATGATCGTCGGCGGTATCGGCGCCATCGTGGCGACCGGGGTCTTCGCCTCGCTGGCCACCCACGCGACGACCGGCTACTACACCTTCGCCTGGCTCTTCGTCGCGATCGGCGTGTTCAGCGGGGTCGCCTACGCGCCGTGGATGGCGAGCTTCACCGAGACCGTCGAGAAGCGGAACCCGGCCGCGACCGCCGCGGGGCTCGCGGTCTGGGGGTGGACGGTACGGATCGTGGTCGCCGTGTCGGCGGCGTTCATCCCGGTGCTGGTCACCTCCGTCACCCCGCTTGTCGAGCACGGCGCCGAGGTGGCGGCCGCGCAGAAGCAGGCCGCCCCGGCACTGGCGATCGTCGACGCCCACCCCCAACTCTTCTCCGAACTGGGCAAGTACACGCCGACGACGACGCCTCCCGCTCTGGCGGCCCAAGCGGTCAAGGAAGTCGGCGCCGCCGACCTGGCCGTCGTACAGAAGGCGCAGCCGCAGATCAAGGTGCTCAAGGAGTACGGGCCGGACGTGCAGAAGGCAGTGGAGAACGGTCCCGGGGAGTGGCGCACCTGGTGGTGGATCTGCGTGGGCGGGCAAGTCCTGTTCCTGCCCTTCGTGTTCGTGATGGCCGGCCGCTGGAGCCCGAAGAAGGCCCGTGAGGACGCCCGGGTCCACCAGGAAGCCGTCGACCGCGAACTGGCCGCGCTGGCCGGGAGCGAGGCCTGACCGCCGTATCGACCGACGCCGCGGCGTGGGCGCAACTGCCCAGCCGCGGCGCATTGGTGACGTTGTGTCAATCAGTGCCAGTGCTGCTCGTGTCGGTGTGCTCAGCCGAGGGTGAAGTCGTCGGCGGTGACCGCGGATTGGCCGTACCAGCCGTGGACGAAGACCGTGACCGCTCCGCTGCTGCCGGTGGTGAAGGTGACCTTGAGCTGGTTCCAGGCCGAGCTGTTCGACCAGGTGCTCGCGGAGGCGCCGCCGGTGACTCCGATGTAGGCGTACGGGCCCTGGACCCAAGAGGTCAGGGTGTAGCTCGTGTTGGGGGACAGGGTGACGTTCTGGTCGCACTCGCCGGTGCCGCCGGCGCTCGGGGTGACCTGGAGACTGTGGCTGCCGCTGTGGACCGGGGTGGAGACCACCGCGCTGCCGCCCGTGCAGGTCCACGGGCTCAAACTGCCCGTCTCGAAGCCTGCGTTGGTCAGCGAGCCGCCGCCTCCGCCGCCGCCTCCCGTGGTAGTGACCGTGAGGGCGTAGGTCGCGCTGTGGCTGCCCGTCGCCGCCGTACCGGTGACGGTGATCGGGTACGTGCCTGCCGCCACCGACGAACCGACCGTCGCCGTCAGTGTCGAACTGCCGCCGGAGGTCACGGAGTTGGGGCTGAGCGAGACACTGACGCCGGACGGCGCGCCGGACGCGGCGAGGCTGACGGACTCGGCGCTGCCGGACGTGACCGCCGTAGAGACGGACGCAGTTGCCGAACCGCCCTGGGTGACCGAGGCCGAACCCGGCGACAGGGACAGGGAGAAGTCGCTGGTGGTGCCTCCGCCGCTGCCCGAACTGCCCTCGTAGGGCACGAACGCGTCGGTGAACGCGAGGCTGTTCTGGCTGATCTCACTGCATGTGGGAAGGGAGTTGGCGCTTCCGCCGCACGCCTGGTCCCGGGTGATCGCCCAGAACGCCAGTCGGCCGACGCTGTTCTGCGCGGCGAAACTCTCCACGGTCTGGGCATCGGCCAGCGTGAAGGTGGAACCGTCGTCGTTCTTGCCGATCATCGGTGTGATGCCGAGGTTGGCGTAGGTGTAACCGGAGTCGACGGACTGCATCTGCGCCAGCGTGGCCTTGGCCGCGGAGACCGCGCCCTGGCCCATCTCGGTGCCGGTGCCGGCGTAGTAGTCCATGGCCATGATGTTGACGACGTCGATCTTGACGCCCGCGTTCTTGGCGGCCTTGAGGATGTTGACGCCGTCGCCCGTCAGCCCACTCGTCAGCACCGGCAGGGTCATCGAGAACTGCAGGTTGGGGTTGGACGCCTTGAGGTCCTTCATCGCCTGCATCTGGCGGGCCGCGGCCGCGGTGTCCGCGATGGCGGCGCCCTCGATGTCGAAGTCGAGCTGGGTGACGCCGTAGTCGTTGATGATGGCCTGGTAGCCGGCGTCGATGCTGCTCTGGGTGGAGCAGGTCCACGCGAGGGGTTCGCCGCTGGCTCCTCCGGAGGAGACGATGACGGAGGCGCCTTCGGACCTGGCCTTGGCGATCAAGGGGTCGGTGTAGGAGTCGTTGCCGATGGGGAGCGTGTCGCCCCAGATCTGGTTGCAGCCGACGCCGAGCACGAAGGCCGCGGTGTAGGCCTTGAGCTTGTGTCCGGTGATGGCGGTGTCGAGCAGTCCTTCCTGACTGTTCGACATGTCCACGTAGGGGGCCACGGAGTAGACGCTGCTTCCCGCGGCGCTGCTCGCGGGGGCCAGGGCGACGGTGACGCCGGTGGCCGCGAGCGCGAGGGCGGAGACGGTAGCCGCGAATCTTGCCAGGCGCATGACAGTTCCCCTTTCGGGGTGCCCGCTGGGGGAGAGGGGGCCTCGGGGTATTGGTACATACCAAACATCTAGTGGAGTCCTCCGTCAAGAGGACTAGACCAACTTGGTTCGGTTGGGTCGGGCCGCGTCAACTCCGGGCAGGGAACGGTCGTAGCGACTGTGAGTCCATGTCTGGCTCGCGGGCTCACCCGCAGGCGTGCGCTCATCGGCGTGGCGTGAAAGGCGCCTTGCTCGGGAGCTAAAAC
This sequence comes from Streptomyces sp. P5F9, assembly GCF_057961495.1. Taxonomy (NCBI): domain Bacteria; kingdom Bacillati; phylum Actinomycetota; class Actinomycetes; order Kitasatosporales; family Streptomycetaceae; genus Streptomyces; species Streptomyces sp. P5F9. The sequence goes on from NZ_JBXVPZ010000267.1 coordinate 12,904, forward strand.
TCCCGCAAAGACTCCGGCAGTTGAGCCCGCCCTGCTCGGTTGGTTCGGCCCCTGGCAGGCCTCGTGCGGAGGCCGTGCGGGTCTACGTCCCCGACGGCCCGGGCCCGCGCCGAGGCGCCGACCGAGTTCGGAGCCGCCGGGCCCGCCCCATCGTCCGGACCAGCCAGGTTCGTCGAGTCGACCGGGGTGCGAGACCTCTCGTCGGCCTCGTCGGCCCCCCTGTACTCAGGCCGTCGGGGACGTAGACC
>NZ_JBXVPZ010000268.1:0-13057 GCF_057961495.1 Streptomyces sp. P5F9
GGGCTGGACGGACTGCGGACGGTCGCGGTGGTGCTGGTGATCGTCTACCACGTGGAGCCGGACCTGGTGCCGGGCGGCTCGGTGGGCGTGGACGTGTTCTTCACGATCAGTGGTTTCGTCATCACGCGGCTTCTGGTCGGCGAGTACGCCCGTACCGGTGGCATCGGCCTGTGGTCGTTCTACCGGCGGCGGTGGGTGCGCCTGATGCCGGCCCTGCTGGTGATGTGCGCGGTCACCGCCCTGCTGTCCGTGACGTTCGCGCTGCCGCTCTTCCGCGGGGCGTGGGCGGCCGCCGCCCTGGCCGCGGGGTCGGTGGTCAATCTCGCACGGGCCGGGAACGACGGGGCGTACTCCGATCTCACCGCGCCCCTCAGCCACACCTGGTCCCTGGGCGTGGAGGAGCAGTTCTATCTCGCCTGGCCGCTCCTTCTGCTCGTCCTGCTGCGGCACGCGACCGCACGCGCGGTGCTGGCCTGCGTCGCGGTGCTGTGCGTGCTGCCGGTGCTCTGGCGGACGGTTCTCTGGGACCCGGCAGCGGCGCACCGTATCTACAACGGCCCCGACACCCGCGCCGACCAACTCCTCATCGGCGCCCTGCTCGCCCTCGTCCTGGCCCGGCTGCGCGCCGACGACCCACGCCTGGCGTCGCTGCGCCGCTGGGCGGGCCGGCTCTGCTGGCCCGCGCTCGCGGTGCTCGGTCTGATCGCCTGGCAGATCCCGATCACCGAGGTGAGCGGCTGGAATCCCGTCTGGTACACGGTCGGTTTCCTGGCCGCCGCCCTGCTGACGGCCTGCGTCGTGGCCGCGCTGGCACTGTGCCCCCGCTCGTGGCCCACCCGCCTGCTGTCGCTGTCCACGATGGTCTGGATCGGGCGCAACCTCAGTTACGGGATGTACCTGTGGCACTACCCCGTCATCCGGCTGCTGCACGACCTCGGCGTGCGCGGTGACGCCCTGCTCCGGACCGGCCTCGCGGCCACGCTCGCCGCGGCCCTCGCCTCGTACGCCCTCGTCGAACGGCCTCCGCTACGACGGGACCGGCCCCGCGTGCGCCGGCTGGAGCCGGTTGTCGCCGCGGAACCACGGTCACCGGTCCTGTGACCGACGGCCGGCTGCTCCCCGCACGCGCCGTCGGCGCTACACCGGATCCGCCGCCGCGGTGCTCGGCGCCTGCGTCCCCGTGCTGCCGAACCTGATCCCCTTGGCCTCCTTGCCCACGGCGCTCAGCACAATCACCAGGGCCAAGGCGGGAGTCACGGTCCACGCCATCGCCGTCGGATAGCCGTGGTGCTCGGCGATGGCCTCCTGGATCGGCAGGTTGAGGGCGGCGATCAGGTTGCCGAGTTGGTAGGTGACACCGGGGTAGAAGCCCCGGATCGTGTCCGGGCTCATCTCGGTCAGGTGCGCGGGGATGACGCCCCAGGCTCCCTGTACGCACAGTTGCATCAGGAAGGAGGACAGCATCAGCCAGCCCACCGCGCTGGACAGGACGAAGAAGGGCACCACGACCAGGCCCGCGGCCGCCGCGATCATGATCGTGCGACGGCGCCCCAGCCGCTCGGAGTATGCCCCGAGGACCATGCCGCCGATGATGGCGCCGATGTTGTAGACCACGGCGATGGCGATCGCGGTGTCCGGAGACAGGCCCAGGCCCTTCTTGACGAAGGTCGGGTAGATGTCCTGGGTGCCGTGCGACATCCAGTTGAAGGCGGTCATCAGCGCGACCAGATACACGAACCGCCGTAGGACAGCAGGGTTCTTGAACACCTGGTAGGCGGGCGTGCGGTTGAGTTTGACGCTCTTCTCCCACACCTCGCTCTCCTCCACCCGGGCGCGCACCCACAGCGAGACCAGGGCTGGTACGAGGCTGAAGGCGAACAACCCCCGCCAGCCGAAGGCGGGTTCGATGACGAAGAACGCCACCGCGGCGAGCAGATAGCCGAGCGAGTAGCCGCTCTGCAGCAGGCCTGACCAGAAGCCGCGTCGCTCGGCCGGGATCTTCTCCATGGCGAGCGCCGCGCCCAGGCCCCACTCGCCGCCCATGCCGATGCCGTACAGCAGGCGCAGTACGAGCAGCACGGTGTAGTTCGGTGCGAAGGCGCAGGCGAATCCGACGACCGAGTAGAAGGCCACGTCGACCATGAGCGGGGTGCGGCGGCCTTTGCGGTCCGCCCAGAGGCCGAAGAGGAGGGCGCCGACCGGTCGCATCACCAGGGTGGCCGTGGTGAGGAAGGCCATGTCGGTGAGGGAGACATGGAAGTCGTCGGCGATCTCGCTGTAGACGAGTACGACGAGGAAGTAGTCGAAGGCGTCCATCGCCCAGCCCAAGTAGGCGGCGACGAAGGCGTTGCGCTGATCCTTGGTGAGTCCCGCTGCCTGCTCCCGGACGGTCTTCAGCATGCCAGCCCTCCCTTGGTCCGCAGGTCAGGCTAGGTGCGCGCGGTGGGGCGGACAACGCAAGGACCGGCAAAACACCCACCACAATCGGCCAAAGGGCACGACTGGTTCACAGGCTTCGCGCCAAGTCCTCACAGCAGGGGGAACCGCCCCGGTTTCGACGTCGGATCCGGGCCTGTCCCGGGACGGTTCGTCCTGCTGAACGCACGCGAAGCGAGCGCCCCTCGGCGTCACACCGGCAGGTCAGGTGCCGCGCCGCTCGCTCACGAAACTGTGGTCGCCCGGGCCCAGGTTCGGCACGGTGACCGTTCCGTCGACCACGGTCACGTCACGCGTCGATGCCTGCCGCCCGTCCCACAGCGTCCGCCGACCGGCGCTCACACGCAGGTCGCGCGCGTCACCGGGGAGGACGACCGAGCCCTGCGTGTGCCGGGGCACGTGGACCGTGAGGCGGAAGACGCGAGCACTGCTCTCCCACTCGACGCCCAAGGGGCCGTGCGGGGTGGGGAGTTGACCCGTCGCCCAGTCGACGCCGCCCGGCTGCGGGCGTACCTCCCAGGTTGCGTACCCGGGTGAGGTCGGCCGGGCGCCCAGCAGGTTGTGGGTCAGCGCCGGCAGGACACCGGTGGACCAGCCGTGGGCCATGCTGGTGTAGGCGTCCTCGTACAGCGAACCGTCGGGGCCGATGCCCTCCCAGTGGGTGATGCCGGGGTCGTTCTTGTCCATCCAGCCGTACGTACGGCGGATCTGGTCGAGCGCGGACCCGGCCCGACCGCTGAGGAAGCGGGCCTCGATCTCCGGGTACGAGGTGAAGGCGTACACCCGTTGCGACGCCTGGTCGAAGAGCGTGTCGTTGTCCATGAAGGCGTTCCCGTACGGCCGTTGCGTCGTCGCGTCGAGATGCGCGAGGGCCGAGGTGGCGCGGGCCGCGTCGGCGATGCCGGTGACGACCGCGAGGGCGTTGCCGTCCTGGGCGTGCCGCACCGCGCCCGTCCCGGAGTCGAGGTAGGCCCCCGCATCGGCGTCCCACAGAAGGGAGTTGACGGCCTGGGCAACGTTGTCGGCCCGCGTGCTCCAGCGCGTGGCGTCGTCCTTCTGGCCCAGCAGGCGGGCCAACTCGGCGGCGTTCTGGAGGACTTGGACGTAGAGCGCGTTGTAGTAGGTGACGCGGCCCGTGCGGCCCAGGAAGGCGTAGTCGCCGTATCCGCCGGTGCCGTTGAGGCCCTTGCTCAGCAGGCCCGCGTCGTCCGTGACGCTCGGGTACCAGGCGTCCAGGACCTTCAGCAGGGTCGGGTAGTAGCGCGTCGCGTACTGGCGGTCGCCGGTGTAGAGGACGTAGTCCCAGCTGCAAGTGACCCAGTACAGCGGGTAGTCGAAGAGCGGGAGAGTGTAGTTGCCGATGGAGGCGGGCGGGATCCAGCCGTCGGCGCGCTGGTGGTCGGCGAGGTCCGCGAGGACGTTGCGGGCCGCGGCGGCTGCGTCGTCGTGGGTCAGGTAGAGGGTGCGCGCGGAGACGGCGAGGTCGCCGACGTACGGGTCGCGGTCGCGCTTGGCACCGTCCTGGAGGACCAACTTCCCTTCCAGCGTGGCACTCCACGCGTTGCGGGGGTCGACGTCGTCCTGGCGGAAGGTGTCGGTGACGAGTTCGTTGGTGTACGCGGCGCCGTACCAGTAACGATTCAACTCGTCGTCGGAGCACAGGAACCAGCCGCGGTAGGTGCTCGGGGTACCCACGTACGCGGTGAACTGGAGTGCCACGGAGTCGATTTCGACCGTGCCCCAAGGCTGCGCGGCGGGGCTGTCCGAGGCGAGTGCGTCGAGGCTGATCTTGAGGTAGCGGAATCCGTGCAGGCCGTCCGCGAAGACCTTGTCGCCGGCCTGGAAGCCTTTGTGGTCCGTCCAGTTGGCGCCCTTCGCGGGTACGGCGAACTGGTCCGTGCCCCCTCCGGCGCCGCCCGCCTGGTCGGCGCGGGTGAAGTCCGAGCGGTCGGTGAGGAATTGACGGGTCTCGGAGAACGCCACCCGCACACCGGGCGAGTTGGCGGATGCCGACGTGAACTTGATCTGCGGATACCCGACCACGACCTTGCCGAAGTCCACGGTGATGGTCGGTATGGGGATCGGCTCGACCGGTGCGGGCCAGACCTCGTTGATCCGGGTGAAGTTGCCGTGCGAGGTGTCCTGGGCGTGGCTCACCGTGATGCGGACGCGGTCGGTGCTGACCTTCTCCGTGAACGGAACGGCCTTCTGCACCGCGTCGTTGCCGGTGACCGTGGCGGCGGTGTGCCAGTCGCCGTCGGTCCACACGTCGACGGTGTAGTCGGTCGGCACGCCGTCGCTGTTGGAGATGACCGTGATGCCCTGCAAGGACGTGACCTGCGGCGCGGTGATGGTGAGGACGTCGGGGAAGACGCCCAGGGTGTCGTCGTTCCAGAAGGTGTCCGGGTTGCCGTCGATCGCGTTCGTCGCGTCGTAGGTGCGCGGCCGGCCGTCGTTGCCGTTGTTGCCCGCGTGGGCCGAGGAGGCCTCGGCGGTGGTGCCGGTGGGCCAGGTCGGCGCCGCCGCGGGCTGCGGGCGCCGCAGGACGGATCTGGCTCCGCCGGGCTTGAGCAGCGCGCCGGGGTTCTTCACGTCTCCGGTCGACGCGGTGATCCGCACCGGGCGGACCGTGCGCGAGGACGGCCCCTCGACGTAGCGGTGCCATCCGCCGGAGCGACGCGACGGGTTGCCGGCGGGGGAAGCAGAGGCTTCCTCTGCCGGGAGTGCCTCCGCCGAGGGGAGTCCGGTGGAGAGGGACACCGCGGTGAGTCCGACGGTGCCGGCTGCTGCGAGAGCCACGCGACGGGAAATGCCTTTGTCCGGTGTGCTGTTCGACGCCATGCTGTCCCCTTGAGCGCGATGGATTGAATCGTTTCACTCGGCAGCTGCGTGGTGACGCTATCTCGAACAGCGGATGCCCGTACAGCGTTGGGACAGAAGTAATCGGCGATGCGCACCGTCCAGAACGAGGCGCCGCGCAACGGGAGGACCACCGGACAGGACCCTGATCGGTCGCGGCGACGTCATCGCTCCCCTGCTGACCGTCGTCGCCTCGGGTGGGAAGACGTCAACAGGCTCTGGGACGCCTGGAGTCACTGCCTTGAGGAACATGGCCTGCCGTCCGGCACGAAGGCTCCGCCCAACAATCCCGCGGTCAGGGCCTGCGACCCGAAATACCCGCTGCAGCCGGTGGAAATGGACCGGGCGAAGAACCCGCGCTACAGCGACGGCGTGCGCGCCATGGTGCGGTGCATGAACAGCCACGGCATCAAGAGCGTCGTCTCCGACGGGAATTGGAGCTTGGTCAGCGGGGACAGGCTGAATCTGCCCACCTTCGACAAGGACCAGTGCCAGGTCGAGTCCTTCAAGAACGGCAGCTGACGGACGAGGAATCAGTTCGGGGGGAGCCCGCGTGAGGCGCGGGCCGTACGCCTTTGGTCGTTCGTGGATGCGACGAACGGATGCTGTGCGCGCGGGCATCGATGCATACCGTTGGCGCGTGAACGCGAAGACGATGGCCCTCGACGTCCGGAGCCGACTGGGCGCGGCAGATATGTGGTCCCGGCGGCAGATCGTCGGCGAGACGGTGCTGGCCGTCGTCCTGGGCCTGGCCATGGCGATGACCCAGACGAGCGAGGGCGCTCTGCGGATGGTCGCCGTCGGGCTCGTCGCCGCGATGATCTCTCTGCTGCGGCGGGCATTCCCTGGCGGCGCCCTGCTCGCCACCGGCGCGGTCTCCGGTGTGCTCGGCGGTTTCGGGTTAGTGCTGATCGTGGTGAGCTGGTCGGCCGGCGCGCGGATCGAGGCACCGCGTCGGGCGCTCGCGTTCTTCACAGCTGCCTACGTCCTCTACGTCGGGCTGTCCGTCCCCAGTCCTTCGCAGCCGCTGTCCGCCGCACAGACGCTGGTGTTCATCACGCTCGCGTTCCTGGTGACGGGGGTCGTGCCCGGCCTGGCCAGTCGCAACCGTGCCCAACGCCGCACACTGATGCGCGCGTTGCACGAGCACAACGCCCAACTCCTGCGCGAACGCGCGATGATCGCGTCCCACTCACGCCTGCGCGAACGGCAGCGCATAGCGCAGGACATGCACGACAGCCTCGGCCACCAACTGGCCCTGATCGCCGTCCACACCGGCGCGCTGGAGGTCGACCGCGAGCTGACGGGCGGACAGCGCGAGGTGGTCGGCGTGCTGCGGGAGGCGTCCGTGTCCGCGATGCACGAGCTGCGCGAGGCGGTCGGCATCCTGCGTGACGGCACCCACGATCAACTGCGGGACAACGAGGTCGAGTTGGAGGCCCAGGCCCGGGGCGTGGCGGGGATCGACGGCCTGGTGGACGCGTCGCGGGGCGCGGGGACGGTCGTAGCGCTACGGCGTACGGGCCAGGCACGTTCGCTGGCTCCCGCGGCCGACCACGCGGCGTTCCGGATCGTGCAGGAGGCGCTGACCAACGCCCTGAAGCACGCGCAGGGCGCCGCGATCGCCGTCGAACTCCGTTACGAGCCGGACTCCTTGGTCGTCGAGGTCGCCAACGGGCCGGTACCCGCGCTGACTTCGGCCGTACGGCGGACCGTGGTGAGCGGCGGGCAGGGGCTGACGGGGCTTCAGGAACGGGCCCGGCTGGTCGGCGGCATGGTGCATGCGGGGCCCGCGGCGGACGGCGGATTCCGTATCGCGGGCGTGCTGCCCTACGGTCCCGGGTCGCCGCGCGCGCCGGAGAGCGGCCGGTGGCCGGCGGATCCGGGGCCGGACGGAGCGACCTTCGTCGATGCGGCGAACGACTTCCGGGGGCAGAGCGAGGGGGCGGTGCCCGGCGACGATGGCGCGGACATCGACTGGTCCGGTGCGCCGGACAGGCAGAGGGAGTTCGACATCGCCATGGGACGCAAGAAGAAGGGCGTCGCGATCGGATGCGGCGCCGCAGTGCTGACCTTCCTGGTCCTCGGGGTGGTTGCCGTCGTGCTGATCGTCAACCTGGTGGGGAAGGAGGGCGACAAGCTCATGCTCGATCCGAAGGTCTACGAGTCGGCGAAGGTCGGGGACTCCGAGACAGCCGTACGGGACAAGCTGCCGCACGGAAAGTCGTTCCTGGCCGGAACCTTGGGCGACGAGGCGCCCGCCGAGCCGCGGGGGGCGACCTGCTCGTCGTATCTCTCCACGAAGAACTGGCCGACCGAAGGGGGGAAGATGCCCGCCTTCCGCTTCTGCTTCAAGGACGGCAAACTCATCGAGAAGCGGGCCTTCGCGACCAAGTCGTAGTCTTGGGCCGCCCGTTGCCCCCGTCGCACCCGTCGCACGTCCTGCAGGAGAATCGTGATCAGAGTCCTCGTCGCGGATGACGAACCCCTCATCCGGGCGGGCATCAGGATGATCCTCACCTCCGCCGCCGACATCGATGTCGTGGCGGAGGCGGCCAACGGCCGTGAGGCGGTCGACCTGGTCCGCGCACACGCCGTCGACGTGGCCCTGCTCGACATCCAGATGCCCGTGCTGGACGGCCTGTCCGCGCTGGCCGAGCTGCGGCGGGTGGCACCGGCCGTACGCTCGCTGATCCTGACGACTTTCGGCGAGCGGGAGAACGTGCTGCGGGCGCTGAGCCAGGGCGGCGCCGGCTTCCTGCTGAAGGACTCGGCGCCGGCCGAACTGATCCAGGCGGTACGGGCCGCCGCGGCCGGGGACGCGTATCTGTCACCGGCCGCCACACGTCACGTGGTCGACCAGCTCGCCTCGGGCCAGGCGGCGGCGCGCGGCGAGGAGGCGCGCCGGCGCCTGGAGTCGCTCAGCACCCGGGAACTGGAGGTCCTCGCGCTGCTCGGCGAGGGCCTGTCGAACGCCGACGCGGGCGAGCGGATCCATGTCAGCGAGGCGACGGTGAAGACGTACGTCAGCCGGATCCTGACGAAGCTCCGGTGCGAGAACCGGGTGCAGGCGGCCCTGTTGGCGCGGGACGCGGGGCTGGGACCGAGCTGATCCGCGGATCGTCGGCCGCCGGGCCCGGCCCCCAACTGCTCCATGAGGTCACGAGGTTGTCCTCGGCCGCCTGCCAGTGGATCACCGTGTGGAAGTCGGGGAACGCGGCCCGCGTAGTCGCCGCCTCCCTGGAGGTGAGGGGGAAGGTGCTACCGCTTCCCGACGGTGTACGTCAGGTGGGTCACCCGGGACGATGTGTCCGTGCGGGTCTGGTTCAGCGTGAGGCGGTCGGGGTCCACGTGGTCGAACAGGCGGATGCCGGTGCCGAACAGCACGGGTGCGAGCGCGATCGAGAACTCGTCGATCAGGCCGCTGTCCAGGTACTGCTGGATCGTCTCGGCGCCGCCGGCGATGCGCACGTCGCGGTCGCCGGCGGCCTCGCGGGCCTGGTCGAGGGCGCTCTCGATACCGTCGTCGACGAAGTGGAAGGTGGTGCCGCCCGGCCGCTCCCACGGCTCACGCCTGGTGTGGGTGAGGACGAACACCGGGGTGTGGAAGGGCGCCTCCTCCGGCCAGGCCAGCTCGCCCGCGTCGAACATGCGCCTGCCCATGACGCTTGCGCCGGTGCGCTCGAACGTCTCCCTCGCGATGTCGTTGTCGCGGCCCTCCTCGCCGCCCTCGCCGAGCTTCAGGTTCTCCCGGAAGAACCGCAGCGGGAACACCCACGCCTGTAGCTCCGACCACTTCGCCATCCAGCGCTGGACCCTCGGGTCGTTCTGGCCTTCGGGCGAGAAGACGTCCTCGACGGGCACCTCCTCGGGCGCCATGAAGCCGTCGAGCGACATCGTCACGCTGAAGAACACCTTGCCGGCCATCAGCCCTCCGCTCCCTTCAAGTCGGTCTCGTTCCGGGTGAGTTCGGCGACGTAGGCCGCGAGGTTGCTCAGCGTCTGCTCGCCGCCCTCGATCGCGTGGTACTTCTCCACGGCCTCGTCACGGAGTTCCTTGGTGGGGAAGACCGTGCGCATCACGATCCGGGTCTCGTCGCCGGCCGGTTCGAAGATCAGGACCGACTCGAAGGCGTTCGGGTCGTCGCGGGACTCGCCGTGCAGCAGCGCGATCCGCTCCGGCGGGACGATCTCGCGCCAGGTGATCCACTCCTGGTAGTCGGTCCCGTCCGGCCCGTGCATCACGAAGTCCCAGACCCCGCCGACACGGAACTCGAAGGACCGCGTCGTCGTGGTGAAGCCCTCCGGTCCCCACCACCGCGACAGGTGCCGGACTCGTGTGAACGCCTCGAACACCAGCTCCCGCGGAGCGCCGATCACCCGGGAGATCACGACCTCGCGGTCCGCGGTCACCTGTGCGGCCTCGCCGCCACTACTGGTCGCCGCCATCATCCGGTCCCTCCTGCCTTGTCTGCTTCAGCTCCCGCACGTACTCGTCCAGCCGGTCGAAGCTCCCGCTCCAGAACCGCTCGAAGCCGCCCACCCACTCGTGGACCGGCCGCAGCCCGCGGGCGTCCAGGTCGTACAGCCGCTGCTTGCCCGCTCCGCGGACCCGCACCAGCCCGACCTCGCGGAGGACCCGCAGGTGTTTGGACGCCTGCGGCTGGGTCATCCCCAGGTTCCGCGCCAGGTCGGTCACCGGTCGCTCACCGCCCCGCAGGAGCAGCAGGATCTCCCGCCGCTGCGGTTCGGCTATCGCGTTGAACGCGTCCGAGGTCGTCGCCGCTCGTGCCATGGCGCCATCGTATGCCCATATGGGCATGTGTCAACGGTCCACCGTCCGGTCGACTCGAAGAAAATGCACACTTGTGCATTTATTCTCACCTGTATAACCTGCCGGGCATGCAGCTCGAACCACTCCAGGAATCCGGCACCCAGGACAGAAGGGTCCGGCGCTCCCGCGCGGCCCTGATGGCGGCCGCGGTGCGCCTCGTGTCCGAGCGCGGCACCACGGACATCCCGGTCACCGATCTCGCCGAGGCGGCGGACGTCAGCCGGCGCCTCGTCTATCTGCAGTTCGGGGACCGCGACACCCTCCTGACGGAAGCCGCGATCGACCTGGTGAGACGCGAGCTGCTCCCCCGGGCCGGAGAGAGCGGCGACACCTCCGAGGGAGTGGCCGCGCTGGCGCGGCACTTCGCGGAACACCGCTCCTTCTACCGCCCGATGCTGACCGGCTCCTGCGCCTTCGCCATGACGAGCACCCTCAACAAACTCTTCGGCTCCCTCAACAGGCCCGCCGTCCGCAAGCTGTTCGGCGACCTGGACCAGCAGACGGCGGACGACCTCTCGGAGTTCATCGCGGGCGGAGCCGCCACGCTCGTCAACAACTGGGTGATCGACGGCTCGGACCCCCTCGCCCCCGAGGACCTCACGAACCGTCTGCTCCGCCTCGCGTCCACCCTCACCTTCAGCCACCAAGTCCCGCCGGACGGAGGCCACCCCCGATGAACCTCCGCAGCCATCTCGCCCAGCGCCTCCTGCACCTGCCCCCGCCCTCGACCCGAGACCTCGCCGTGGAGCACGACCTGCGGGTCCCGATGCGTGACGGAGCCGTCCTCCTCGCCGACCGCTGGACCCCGAAATCCGGCCCCGCCGGCCTCCCGACCGCGCTCATCCGCATCCCGTACGGCAGGGCGGGCATGATCGCCGCACAGCTGGCCAGGCCGCTGGCCGAGCGAGGATTCCAGGTGCTGATCCAGAGCACCCGCGGCACCTTCGGCTCCGGCGGCGGCTTCGACCCCCTGCGCCGCGAACGCGAGGACGGCCTCGACACGCTGCGGTGGCTCGTCGAGCAACCCTGGTGCGGTGAGGCGGTCGTGCTCTACGGCGGCAGCTATCTGGGGTTCGCCCAGTGGTCGATGGCGGGCCAACTGCCGCCGCAGGTAAAGGCATTGATCCCCTCGGTCTCCGAGTCCGCCTTCACGCTGGAGTTCCTCCGCAAGGAGTCGTTCTCCCTGGAGGCGACCTTCGGCTGGGGCCTCCAGGTCGCGGGACAGGAACGCCGGGGAGCGCTGCTCCGCCAAGCGCTACGGCTCCGGAAGGAACGGCGCGCCTGGTACACGCTCCCGCTGAACGAGGCCGACACCGCCGCCATCGGCCGCCGCTCCGACTACTTCCAGAACACCCTCGACCACGACGCCGACTCACCGTTCTGGTCCGTGCTCGACCACAGTTCCCGGGTCGCCGACCTCACCGTGCCGGTCAGCACGGTCGGCGGCTGGTACGACATCTTCCTGCCGGGCCAACTCCGCGACTTCCAGGCACTGCGGGGCGCGGGACGGGAGGCCCGGCTCACCGTCGGACCGTGGGCGCACATCTCCATGGGCGTCGGCGTGACGGCGACCGCCGAGGCCCTCGACTTCGGTCTGGCCCACGCCCGCGGCGAGAAGCCGTCCGACCGGGCCCCGGTGCGCCTGTTCGTGATGGGCGAGGACACCTGGCGCGACTTCCCGTCCTGGCCTCCGCCGGGCTACGCCCCGCAGCGCCTCCACCTCCACCCCGCCGGCGCCCTCGCCGCCGGCCCACCGGACGAGTCCGCCCCGGACACCTACCGCTACGACCCGGCCGACCCCACGCCCGCGGTGGGCGGCGTCCGCATGGCCGTCGGCGTCACGTCGGGCCGCGTCGACAACACCGATCTGGAGGCCCGCCCGGACGTCCTCACCTACACAACTCCCGCCCTGGACAAGGACGTCGAGGTCGTCGGAGAGGTGAGCGCCGAGATCTGGTTCCGCTCCAGCCTGCCGTACGCCGACGTGTTCGTCCGCCTCTGCGACGTGGACGACAAGGGCCGCTCCACGAACGTCTGCGACGGCCTGATCAGCCTCACCGACGCCGACGTCACGACCTGCGCGAAGGTCCAACTCTGGCCGACGGCCTACCGTTTCCCGCGCGGCCACCGCATCCGCGTCCAGATCTCCAGCGGCGCCTTCCCGCGCTACAACCGCAACCTCGGCACCGGCGAACCCCGAGCGACCGCCTCCACCCTCCGCGCAGCCGACCAGCAGGTACTCCACACCCCGGCCCACCCCTCCGCAGTGATCCTGCCGATCGGGCCACCGAACTGACCAAACCTGGTGGGCCGTTGGAGCACCAGGGGGGACATCCCGTAGAACCATTCCGGGTGTTCCGGGCATCCCTTACGACCTCAGGCCGATGTGGCTCAAGGGGCCGGCGGGTTTCAATGGCTCTACTCGGCCGGAGATGCGGGGCCCGGACGGCGCCTGCTTCCTCGTCAGAACGTGACCAACTCCCCCTCCCCGAACAGGCCAGGAACATGCCCGAACTACAGCCGCTCCATGCCGACCACGCCCCGGCGGTCCTGACCTTCGAGTTGGCCAACCGCGCCTACTTCGCCACCTCGATCTCCGACCGCGGCGACGCCTACTTCGACGAGTTCACCGCCGGCTTCGACGCGTTGCTGGCCGAACAAGAGGCCGGCATCTGCGCCTTCTACGTGCTCGTGGCCGAGGACGGCTCGGTCCTCGGCAGATTCAACCTGATCGACATCACCGAGGATCACTCGGCGACACTCGGCTACCGGGTGGCGCAGCACGTCACCGGTCGCGGCGTGGCGACCGCAACCGTCCAGGAACTGTGCCGACTGGCAGCCTCACAGCACGCCCTGCGCACGATCCGAGCAGCCACATCCCACGAGAACATCGCATCCCAAAAGGTGCTGACCAAGGCCGGCTTCACCC
>NZ_JBXVPZ010000269.1:0-13025 GCF_057961495.1 Streptomyces sp. P5F9
CTCGGAACCCTCCGCGCTCCCGGCCGCCGAACCGCCCTCCCCTCGCTCCCCCGGCTCGTCCTTCTCCGGATCCACCCGTTCCAGCTCTGTCGTCTCCGGGTCCTCCGTGTCCAGCAACTGCACGGCGTGCCGCCCGAGTTGGGCGACCAGGGCACCCGGCAGCCACGGGTCGCGGGAGCGGCCGCCGGAGACGGTGTCCTCGGCGCCCGTGCGGTCGAGGATGCGGTTGAGGGTGGGGCGGGTGGCCGGGTCCTTGCGGAGGCAGTCGCGGACGAGGTCGGCGATGCCCTCGGGGACGCCCGACAGGTCGGGTTCCTCCTGGGCGATGCGGAACATCAGGGCGTGGACACCGCTGTTCGCGGCGCCGAAGGGAAGGGTGCCGGTCGCGGCGTAGGCGAGGACGGAACCGAGGCAGAAGACGTCGCACGCCGGGGTGATGCGGTCGCCCCGCACCTGTTCCGGCGCCATGAAACCGGGCGAGCCGACCAGCGAGCCGGTGCGGGTGAGCCCGTCCCCGGCCTGTGTCTCCAGGGCCCGCGCTATGCCGAAGTCGATGACACGGGGGCCGTCGATGGTCACCAGCACATTGGACGGCTTGAGGTCGCGGTGGACGATGCCGGCAGCGTGGATGTCGTGGAGCGCGTGCGCGAGCCCGGCCGCGAGGATCCGTACCGACCGCTCGGGCAGTGCCCCGTGATCGCGCCCGACGACCTGTTGCAGGCTCGGCCCGGCGACGTACCCGGTGGCCACCCACGGCACCTCGGCCTCGGTGTCCGCGTCCAGCACGGGTGCCGTCCAGTGGCCGCCGACCCGCCGCGCGGCCCGCACCTCCTGCCGGAACCGCGCCCGGAACTCCTCCTGCGCGGCGAGGTCCTCCCGCACCAGCTTCACGGCGACCGTGCGTCCCCGGTCCGACCGGGCCAGGTACACGTGCCCCATGCCACCGGCTCCCAGCCGGGCCAGCAGCCGGTACGCCCCGATCCGCTGCGGATCGGCCGCCCCCAGTTTCTCCACGACCGCGCCGCCTCCCCTGAATTCCCCGGTCACGCCCCGGTCGCGCCCCTGTGCCCTGTGCTCCGCGACAGACCGAGAATAGTGCGGGGAATCGACGAGACGGCCGGCCCGGTGTCTACGGTTCCGTAACGGGAGACCCCGTCCCCCTCTGCAGGCTGGGGTCATTTCTAACCGGTCACATGGGTGGAAAGCGGTTAGTTTTACCCCCAGCTTCCAGCGGCCCCCCACACCGGTGGACAACCTGTCGCGGAAACCCCCCGACCACAGACAGGACGCCGATTCCGTTTCCGTATCGCGGACATTTACGCTCACCCGCATGACCCCTCAGCCCAACCCCCAGGCCGGCGCCGCCGTGAAGGCCGCGGACCGTGCGCACGTGTTCCACTCCTGGTCCGCGCAGGAGCTCATCGACCCGCTCGCCGTGGCCGGCGCGGAGGGGTCGTACTTCTGGGACTACGACGGCAAGCGCTACCTGGACTTCACCAGCGGGCTCGTCTACACGAACATCGGCTACCAGCACCCGAAGGTCGTCGCCGCGATCCAGGAGCAGGCCGCGACCCTCACCACCTTCGCGCCCGCCTTCGCGATCGAGGCCCGCTCGGAGGCGGCCCGGCTCATCGCCGAGCGGACACCCGGGGACCTGGACAAGATCTTCTTCACCAACGGCGGCGCGGACGCGATCGAGCACGCGACGCGCATGGCCCGGCTGCACACCGGCCGGCCCAAGGTGATGTCCGCCTACCGCTCTTACCACGGCGGTACGCAGCAGGCGATCAACCTCACCGGTGACCCCCGCCGTTGGGCCAGCGACAGCGCCGCCGCCGGGGTCGTGCACTTCTGGGCGCCCTTCCTGTACCGGTCCCGTTTCTACGCCGAGACCGAGGCGCAGGAGTGCGAGCGCGCGCTGGAGCACCTGGAGACGACGATCGCCTTCGAGGGGCCGGGCACGATCGCCGCGATCGTCCTGGAGACCGTTCCGGGGACGGCCGGGATCATGGTGCCGCCGCCCGGTTATCTCGCCGGGGTCCGTGAGATCTGCGACAAGTACGGGATCGTCTTCATCCTGGACGAGGTGATGGCCGGGTTCGGGCGGACCGGCGAGTGGTTCGCGGCGGACCTGTTCGACGTCGTACCGGACCTGATGACCTTCGCGAAGGGCGTGAACTCCGGCTATGTGCCGCTCGGCGGTGTCGCCATCTCCGGCGCGATCGCGGACACCTTCGGCAAGCGGCCCTACCCGGGCGGACTGACGTACTCCGGGCACCCGCTGGCCTGTGCCGCGGCCGTCGCGACGATCAACGTGATGGCCGAGGAGGGCGTCGTAGAGAACGCGAAGACCCTTGGTACGACGGTCGTCGAGCCCGCGCTGCGCGCGCTGGCCGAGCGGCACCCGAGCATCGGCGAGGTGCGCGGGGTCGGCATGTTCTGGGCGCTTGAGCTGGTGAAGGACCGGGAGACGCGCGAGCCGCTGGTGCCGTACAACGCGGCCGGTGAGGCGAACGCGGCGATGGCCGCCTTCGGGGCCGCCGCCAAGAAGCAGGGGCTGTGGCCGTTCATCAACATGAACCGCACCCACGTCGTCCCGCCGCTCAACGTGACCGAGGCCGAACTGAAGGAGGGCCTCGCGGCTCTGGACGCGGCGCTCTCCGTCGCGGACGAATTCACCGCGTAGAACGGCGTGCAATACGACGTGCAATACGGCGCCGAATACACCTCTTAGCACCCGGAATGGGCGGGTCCGTTCAACTGGTGCCCGCATCCGGGCAGGACGGGAACCCGAACGCGTAAGGTGGCGTGCTCGTAGACATATACGAGTACGCCATCGAACGCGACGAGGGAGACGCCCCGACGATGCCCGGAGGAAGCAGCGGCAGCGGCGCCGTGACCCGCAGCACCCTGCGGCAGCAGATCGCCGACGCGTTGCGCGACGAGGTCCTGGCCGGCCGGCTCCAACCCGGCCAGGAGTTCACGGTGAAGGAGATCGCCGAGCAGTACGGCGTCTCCGCGACTCCGGTCCGGGAAGCGCTCGTCGATCTCTCCGCGCAGGGACTCCTGGAAGCCGACCAGCACCGCGGCTTCCGCGTCCACGAGTACTCGGTGGCCGACCACCGCGGGATGATCGAGGCCCGCGCCCTGGTCACCGAGGGCATGTTCCTGGCCCTGGCCGAGGGGCACCCCGTCTTCGGCCGCACCGACGACCCCCGTACGGTCGCCGCGCTCGCCGGTGTCCGCCGCCGCGGCGAGGAGGCGCAGCGCGCCGCCGACGCCGGTGACCTCACCGTGCTGATCGGCTACGACCTGCGCTACTGGCGCGAGTTGAGCGCCATGTTCGGCAACCCCTACCTCGGCGACTTCCTGCACCGGCTGCGCGTCCAGTCCTGGGTGTGCACGGTGCAGCACCTGCGCCGGCTGAGCGATCTGCGCGGCCGCCTGTGGTCCGAGCACACCGAACTGGTCGACGCCCTGGCGCGCCGCGACACCCCGGCCGCGCGCGCGATCGTCCTGGCGTACAACACGCACTCCCTCGACCTCATCGAGCGGCTGGCCGCCCGGTGACCGGACCGGAAAGGGCCACTCCGGCCGTGGAGCCCAGTGTCGCCGTCGTGGACCTCAGTGTCGTCGTGCCCGCCTACAACGAGGAGCGGCGGCTCGGGCCGACGCTCGACGCGATCACCACGTACCTGGGCGACAACGAGGGCCGCTTCGGCGACTGGGAGATCATCGTCGCCGACGACGGCTCCGACGACGGGACCCGCGAGGTCGTCACCTCCCGCGCCGACCCGCGGGTGCAGCTGGTCACCAGCCCCCGCAACCGCGGCAAGGGCCACGCCCTGCGCCTCGGCGTCGCCGCCACGCGCGGACACCGGGTCCTGGTCACCGACGCCGATCTGGCCGCGCCCATCGAGGAGTTGGAGAAACTCGACAAGGAGCTGAGCGAGGGCCACGCGGCCGCGATCGGCTCCCGGGCCGCGCCGGGCGCGACGATCGAGAGCCACCAGCATCCGATACGCGAACTCCTGGGCCGCGCGGGCAACTTCCTCATACGCCAGGCCGCGGTGCCCGGCATACGCGACACCCAGTGCGGCTTCAAGCTCTTCGAGGGCGACCGCGCCCGCGAGGCCTTCGCCGCCTCCCGCATCAACGGCTGGGGCATCGACGTAGAGGTCCTCCAGCACTTCCGCCGCGCGGACTGGGAGGTCGCCGAGGTCCCGGTGCGCTGGGCCCACCAGTCCGGCTCGAAGGTACGGCCCCTCGACTACGCCAAGGTCCTCACCGAACTCGGCCGCCTGCGCGCCCGCTCCCTGCGCCCGGTCGACATCCTGGTCACCGTCCTCTTCCTCCTCATGTCGGTCGGCCTCTACTCGGGCCGCCTCTTCGACCCGGACCACCGCTACCTGGTCGACTCGCTCCAGGACCAGAACCAGTGGGAGTGGTTCTTCGCGGTCACGGCCGACAACGTGGCCCACCTCCACAACCCGCTCTTCTCGAACCTCCAGGGCTTCCCCGACGGCGTGAACCTCATGGCCAACACGGTCATGCTGGGCCTGTCGGTGCCCTTCGCGCCCCTCACCCTGCTGGCCGGCCCCGCGGTCTCGCTCAGCGTCTGCATGGCGCTCGGCCTCGCGGCCACGGCCGCCGCCTGGTACTGGCTGATCGTGAAGCGTGTCGTACGGCAACGGGCCGCGGCCTTCGTCGGCGCCTCGCTGGCGGCCTTCGCCCCGCCGATGGTCAGCCACGCCAACGCGCACCCGAACTTCGTCATCCTCTTCATGATCCCGCTGATCATCGACCGCGCCCTGCGCCTGTGCGCGGGCACCCGGGTCGTCCGCGACGGCGTCGTCCTCGGCGTGATGGCGGCCTACCAGGTCTTCCTCGGCGAGGAACCGCTCCTCCTCGCGTCGATCGGCATGGTCCTGTTCGCCGCGTCGTACGGAGTCCTCAACAGGGATGTCGTCCGCGCGTCCTGGCGCCCACTCCTCAAGGGCCTGGGCATCGCGGCCGGGGTCTGCGCGCCGGTCATCCTGATCCCGCTCTACTACCAGTTCATGGGCCCGCAGAGCTACAAGAGCGTCCTGCACGGCGACAACGCCGGCAACAGCCCGCTCGCCCTGCTCTCCTTCGCCGAACGCTCCCTGATCGCGGGCAACGAGGTCCGCGCGAACTCCCTCTCCCTCAACCCCACCGAGCAGAACGCCTTCTACGGCTGGCCGCTCGTCGCCCTCGCCTTCGCCATCGTCGTACGCCTGTGGGAGCACGCCCTCGTCAAGGCGCTGGCGTTCACGGCGGTCGCGGCGGCGATCCTCTCCATGGGCCCCAAGATCCGCATCCCGCTCACGGACACGGTCTACCCCGGCCCCTGGGCCCTGCTCGCCCACAAGCCGCTCTTCGAGTCGGTGATCGAGGGCCGGGTCGCGATGATCTGCGCACCGGCACTCGGCATGCTGCTGGCGATCGCGGTCGACAAGCTGGCGGTCACACGCCAGATCGGCACGCAGTACATCGGTCTGCTCGCCGTCTGCGTGGCCGTGATCCCGATCATCCCCGCGCCCCTGAAGGCGGTCGACCGGGCGGCGGTACCGGCCTTCTTCACGGACGGCACCTACAAGTCGTACGTCCGCGCCGGCGAGTCCATCGTCCCGGTCCCGCTGGCCGACCCCGGCGCAGCGGAGCCCCTGCACTGGCAGACGGCGTCCGGCCTCGGCTTCAAGATGCCGGGCGGCTACTTCAACGGCCCCTACGGCGACGACCGCATCGGCATCTACGGCGCCTCGCCCCGCTACACCTCCAACATGCTGCGGGACGTCCGCTACACCGGCGTCATCCCCACCATCGGCAAGAACTGGCAGGCGCAGGCCAAGGCCGACTTCGCGTTCTGGCACGCGGGGGCGCTGGTGATCGCGCCGCAGCCCAACGACGACAAGCTCCGCACCGCTGTGGAGAAGCTGGTCGGCAAACCCGGTAAGTGGGTGGACGGCGTGTGGGTATGGGACCTGCACGAGGGGAGCTGACCCGGGCCGCACCGACTACTCTTCCCCCTACTCTTGCCTGACCACCATGCGAGATCCACGATGCGCAGCGAGTAACCGAGGAGCCCCCTTTTGGCCTGTGACCTGTGGCTGGTCCCGCTCGTCGACGTGTTGTGCCACACCCCCGACAATCCGTTCGCCGAGGAACTCGCGCTCTACAACTCCCTGTTGGCCGAGGCCGGGCTCCCCCCGGTGCCGGTGTACCAGTACATGCCGGGCCTGTCCGGCGAGGTCGCGCCGGTCGCGGGTTTCGACTACGACGCGCTGCACTTCCTGCGCCGGGCCTACCTCCTCCAGGTCTGCGGTCTCCCGGTGACACCGGTCGACGAACTGGGCGGCGACTACGAACAGCTCCTGGAGATGTTCGAGACCACGGCCCAGCAGTCGCACCTGGTCTGGCACTACGACCACGCGGGCGCCTACGTCCCGGTCGACTTCCCGCACCCGCTCGCGAACGACGAACTCCTCGCCGGCGGCGGCCCGTTGGGCTCGTCCCAAACCCTGCTCCGCGAGCTGGAGTTCGTGGCCCCGACGATCGGCATCGACCCGGCGAACCCACCGGCGACGCCCGAACCCCCCTCCGCTCCCACGGAGTTGGAGGAACCGGCGGTGGCCGCACCGTACGACCCCAGCCCGTTCGCCCGCGAGCGGCACGTGTGGCTGGGCCTGCACGCGGCGGCGACGCGGAGCCTGGCCCAGGGCTCGATGATCGTGTTCAGCTAGTACTCCACGATCCTGCTCACGCTCCTCCCGGCTAGACGGCGGTGCGTCCGGCGTCGGCCGCGAGGGTGGCGCCGGTGAGGTAGCTCGCGCGGTCCGAGGCGAGGAAGAGGATCACCTCGGCGATCTCACGCGGGGCCGCCAGCCGGCCGAGCAGGGTGGTCTTCGCGAACTGCACGGCATTCTCCTCACCCATGTTCGCCAGGACCATGTCGGTCCGCGTGGGACCGGGCGCGACGGTGTTCACGCGCACGCCCGCCGGACTGAACTCGGCCGCCCAGGTGCGCGTCAGCGACTCCAGCGCGGCCTTGGTGGCGCTGTAGACGGACAGCCCGGGCAGGCCGATCCGGGCGGCCATGGTGCTGACGTTGACGATGGAGCCGGAGCCCTTGGCGATCATCGCGGGAACCAGGGCCGCGGTGAGGAGGTACGGGGCGCGGACGTTGGCCGCGAGGGTCTCGTCGAGCGTGCCCGGGTCCTGGTCCACGGTCGGCGCTCCGGGGAAGATCGCCGCGTTGTTGACCAGGATGTCGACCGGCCCGGCCGCGTCGGCGAGGCGGCGCAGCGCGGCCGGGTCGGTGAGGTCGGCGGCGACGAAGCGCGCCCTGCCGCCGGTGTCCGTGATCGACCGTACGGTCGCGGCCCCGCGCTCGGCATCGCGGCCGGAGACGACGACCTCGGCGCCGGCCGCGGCCATCAGCCGTGCCGTCTCGGCGCCGATGCCACCCGTCGAGCCGGTGACGAGGGCGACCTTGTCGGAGAGTTCCATGGCGAGTCCTTCCAGGAATGGGTTGTGCGACCCACACTGGTCCGAAAAAAATGGGTTGTCCAATCCAGAATCTGCTAGCGTGGCGGGCATGAGTACCGAGGTACGCCGGCCCCCCGAGAAGAAGCTGACCCGCAAGGGGCAGGAGACCCGGCGCCGGATCGTGGCCGCCGCCGCGCAGCTCATGTACGAGCGGGGCGTGACCGAGGCGACGCTGGAGGACGTGCGGGCGGCCGCCGGGGTGAGCGGCTCGCAGATCTACCACTACTTCGCCGACAAGCAGGAACTGCTGCTGGCCGTGATCGAGTTCCAGACCGAGGCGGTGCTGGACATGCAGAAACCGCTCTTCGCCGGGCTCGACACCATGCAGGGCCTACGGCAGTGGCGGGACGCTCTGGTGGAGTACCAGCTCCGGATGCAGTGCCGCGGCGGCTGCCCGATAGGCTCCCTCGGCAGCGAGATCGCCGAGACCAACCCCGAGGCACGGCTCGCCGCGGCCAGCGGCTTCCTGCGCTGGGAGTCGGCGATCCGCGGCGGCCTCCAGACGATGCACGACCGCGGTGAACTCGACACCGACCCCGACGACCTCGCCCTCGCGACGCTCGCCGCGCTCCAGGGCGGCCTTCTGCTCACCCAACTGCAGCGCCAGGTCAGGCCGTTGGAAGTGGCGCTGGACGCGATGCTCGACCACATCGAGGCGCACCGGAAGCTCACCTGAGGCGAGCGCGAGGGGTGCCCGTCCCGTTGCGTCGGCCGGTGGTCTCAGCCGGTGGTGCGGGAGGTGTTCTCGTCCGCCGCCATGTCCTGTGTGCCGATGACGCCGAGCAGTTCGAGCTGGGCGGCGCCCTCGGTGCCGGGCGGGGCCGTGAACCACAGGAGGCGCTGGCGGCCGTCCTCGCTGAACAGGCTGTGGCAGTCCAGCTCGATGACGCCCAGCGCGGGGTGCACGATGCGCTTGTGATCGGCGCGACGCAGGCCCACGTCGTGGGTGTCCCACAGGGCGGCGAACTCCGGGCTGCGCCGCCGCAGCGCGGCCGTCATCCCGGCGACCTCGCTGTCACGGCTGCGGCGGGCGGCCACCGCGTGCAGGTCGGCGACGAAGACGCGTGAGTGGTGCGCGTGGTCCTCGGGCGGGTAGACCGCGCGAGCGGCCGGATCGGTGAACCAGCGGTACGCGAACCCGGTGGCGGGCCCGCGCGGCTCCGGCGCCCGCCCGAGCAGCGCCGCGGCCAGTTCGTTCTGTACGAGAGTCTCGTGCAGGTCGGTGATGACCTGGGCCGGGGTGGTGGCCAGCCGGTCCAGCAGCCCGAGCAGGGCGGGCTGGACGTGCCGCGCGCCCACGCCGTGCGCCGACTCGGGCAGCGGCCGGTCGGCGAGGTGGAACAGATGGTCGCGCTGGTCACCGCCGAGGCGCAGCGCGCGGGCGAGGGCGGCCAGCGTCTGGGCCGAGGGCTGGGCGCCACGTCCCCGCTCCAGCTCGGTGTAGTAGTCGGCGGACAGCCCCGCCAGCTGCGCGACCTCCTCGCGCCGCAGTCCGGGCACCCGGCGCCGGGGCCCGACGGGCAGCCCGACATCGGCCGGCCGGACCCGGTCACGCCGGGACTTGAGGAACGCCGCGAGCTCGGGAAGGTTCACCCGCCCATCGTCTCCTCTCCACGAGATCGGAGCCAGGGGCCGCCAACCCCTGGGTGGGCTCAGCCCTGGCGAGGCGGGCGACGCGGACGGATGGTTGCCCCATCCCGCAAGAGCACCACACGAAGCACCACGAGGAAAGAGAGCACCATGCCTTTCGCGAACTTCAAGGTCCCCGCCGGCGCCGTCACCGCGGAGCAGAAGGAGCAGATCATCACGCGCACCACGGACCTGTACGCCGAGATCTTCGGCGACGGCGCCCGCGCCACCACGCTCGTCCTGGTCGAAGAGGTCGCCGACGCGGGCTGGGGCATCGGCGGCGGCGTCCTGACCCTCGCCAAGATCCAGGGGACGCCGCAGGAGTGAGGGCCTAGCGGATCTTGGAGAGGCCGCTCGTGACATCCTCCGCGTTCATCACCGGGGTGTAGGTCAGCTCGGCACCCAGGTTGAGGAAGAACGGCTCACTGATCGACGGGATGTCGGAGGGGTCCTTCAGGTCGAAGAACAGGAACGCGGTGCGCTTGCCGCCGTCGGCGGTGAAGTAGGCCGCCTCGGGCTTGATCTGCTCCATGGACTCCTCCATGAGCTTCCCGAGAGTCCCGTTGCGGATGGCCTCGTTCCCCTTCTCCGTGTCCATGGACGCTTTCAGCATCATGCGCATCGCAGTCACCTTCTTCTGGTTGGCGTGCGCGGGTGGACGCATTCAGGATATGCCCGGACAAAGGGGGCGGCCCGGTGGGGGCGCCCCCTTTGCGGTCAGCTCTGCTCGACGATCCGGATCGTGCGGATACCGGTACCGCGATACCGGATGGGCGTCCTGGTCAGGACAGATCGGCCGCGCGGCCACTCGACGGTGGGCAGGGCGAGGTGCAGGACATGGGCGCCGCTCCAGTCGGCCTCGCCCTTGTCGCCTTCACCTTCACCCTCGGCGTCGCGGGGAACCCGCAGCCGCTTGCCCACGGCGGCCGCCGCCGCGAAGTCGAGCCCCTCGATGGCCACGGACGGCAACGCGCCGACATGTTCGGCGACCCCAGCCCGCTCCCGCTCGGCGGCGGCGAGACTGAGCGCCGGGATGTAGACCCGCAGGGCGGGGTCCTTCTCGGCCTCGACAACGAGCCGGGAGGCCATGATGTTGCCCGCACCGAGCGCCAGCGCGGCGGTGTCGTCGAAGATGACGGCACGAGGCAGCGGGTACCGCTCCTCCCCCGTCACTGGACCTCCCCGATACGCCCGGCTTCGAGGTCGGCCCACAGCTTCTCGCCGGCCCTCTCGTCCTCCTCCGTGTAGGGCCTGCCGAGGAAGTGCTCCTCCACATACGCCCTGGTCTCCTCATACCGCTTGCGCAGTTCTTCCTTGGTGGGCGTGGCCCCGGCCAGCTCGGCCACGAGGTCCCGCATGGTGATCCCGCGCTCCCGAGCAAGCTCCTGGAGACGGTCCCGGACAGCGGGGTCGACCTTGATCGTGGTGTCAGCCATGAGCAAAGTATACCGGCGGTATACCTTCTCCGGGCGTACGAGTGTGACGGTCATCGACACTCCGTTTCTTTCGAAAGACCGGCACTGCACGGACGCGCGGCCGGGAGTCTGCGAGGCGCTTACGCGAGCGCGATGCGCGCTAGAGTCCAGACCAGCGACGCCACGAAGGGAACAGCAGCATGAGCGTGCAACACGCCGAACATGACGACGTCCCCGCGATCCCCCGCCCGGACCGCACCCCGCGTGGGCTGCGCGCGGCCTGCGCCATCGTGGCCCCGCATCTGCTCCCCTCTTACGACCAGGCCAAGGACCAGGCCCTCACCGAGGCGTTGCAGCACAACTCGGTCAGACCCGTCCACGCCTATCTCGCACACTGGGCCACCCTGATCGAGATCGAGCGACACCCCGCGACAGCCCGGGCCTACCATCGCGCCGAGTACCTTGCGCGGATCGCGACCACGCCGGACGAGGCGCGCGCGCACCTGACCACCGCGAGCGTCATCTACCGCGAGGCGGCCGGGGCGGTGCGCGACACGTGAGTTGGGCTTGCGAATACGTCCCCGACGAGGAGACGGTGGCATCCGGGGCGCCACCCGCATTCCTGGCCGCGGTCGAGAAGATGGCCGACGAGTTGGTCAGAGCCGCCGAGGCACTGCATCTCCACGGCCCCGCCTACCAGGACAGCGACGAGGGAGCGAAGCACGCGTTCGTGGACGGCGGCTTCTTCGTGTACATGGTCACGCCCCGCGCGGAACTGGTCACCATCTGGCAGATCACACCTGATCCAGGTCTGGACGCCTGACCTCTCCCCACCCTTCCAGCGCAGAGTGCAGCAACAGCGTGTGGACGAAGTGGTCCGGTGCGGTCGGGCGGTAGCGCCAAGTCAGGGGCCAGGTATGGCCGTTGAGGGCCGGTACCGGGATGTACGAGACGTGGTTCGGGCCGGCGGTGAGGCGGGTTACTCCGGGTGGCCAGGGGCGGTGGGAGGTGCTGCCGACCGGGACCAGGAAGTAGACGGCCCTGTTGCCCGTCACCTCCTCCACGACCGGCCCCGGCGCCCCTCCCGTCATGCGCGCGAGCCTGTCCGCGAGGTCTCTGCCCTCGTCGCCGTCCACCCGTACCGCGTCGAACTGGACCCCCGCCTTGCGGAGTTGGATGCCGGTTGCGGGGATCCATTTCAGGTCACTTTGCGTATCCATGCGGATAGTTTCGGCAGTCACAGCTACCGTCTTCCATAACTCTGCGTCGACCGTCCGCAACGGTTGGATACGGGTGCGGGGTGCTGTTGACCGGTTGAGTTCGGTTGAGTTCGGGGGTGACCGCGATGGCGCGGGCGGAGAACAAGTCGGAGGCGAGCGGGGTGGCGCATCTCGTCGCCCTCCTCGCGAAGGCACTGCGTGAGCAACAGGGGCTCACGCAAGTGGAGTTGGGCAAGATGACCGGCTACACCGGGTCCGCCATCAGTGCGATGGAGACCTGCGCGCAGCCCGCGAGCGACAAGATGCTCGCCAAGTTGGAGGAGCAGGTCGGAGGTGGGCTCGGGGTCTTCGAAGAGGCGCGCAAGTGGATGCTGTTCGAGAAGTACCCGACCCGTTTCCGTGGGTTCGCGGAGATCGAGGCAGGGGCCATCACGATCTCGTCGTACGAGACGCTGGTCGTCGACGGCCTGTTCCAGACCGAGGCCTACGCGCGGGCGTTGATCGGGGGCGGCTATCCGCCGGTGTCCGAGCAGAAGCGAGAAGAACTAGTCGAGGCGCGGCTGGCTCGCAGGAGACTCTTCGACCGGGACCCGACCCCGATGATTGAGCTGATCCTCGAAGAGAGCGTGCTGCGGCGGCCGTTCGGCAACTGGGACGTACAGCGGGAGCAGTTGCGTTCGCTCGCCGAGGACGCACAGCGCGACAATGTATGTGTTCAGGTGCTGCCGTTGGATCGCGGGCTGCGCGGAACGTACGCGGGGGCCCGTGGCTCCATGAAGCTCGTGGTGACCAAGGAGCACGAGCACGTTGTGTACTTGGAGATCGAGGACCAGGGCATCCTGGTCAGCGATCCGCCGGAAGTATCCCAACTGACGCACCGCTATGCGAAGATCCGCGCACAGGCTCTGAGCCCCGACGACTCCCTGAGCCTCATCGAGCGGTTGGCAGGAGAAGAGAGATGAGCGGCACCCGCGCCCTGCGGTGGTTCAAGTCCAGCTACAGCGACAGCGGCGGCGGGAACTGCGTCGAAGTCGCCTACGACTGGCGCAAGTCCTCGTACAGCGACGACGGCGGCGGGAACTGCGTCGAGATAGCCACCTGCCCCCACACCACCCACATCCGCGACTCCAAGAACCCGGACGGCCCGACCCTCACCGTTGCCGCCGCCTCCTGGACCGCCTTCCTCCCTACC
>NZ_JBXVPZ010000270.1:0-12987 GCF_057961495.1 Streptomyces sp. P5F9
CGGTGGGTGGCTGGTCGGTGGGGAGGGTGTAGAGCATCAGGTACAGGTCGTCGACGGTGAAGTCGGCGCGCAGACCGCCCTGGGCTTGTGCGGTGCGGATGAGCCGGCCGAGGGCCTGGGTGACGCGGGTCTCCACCTCCTGCATGGCGGGGTGGGCTGCGTGGTCGGCGCCGAGCGCGTACGAGGCTGCTTTGACGGCGCGGTTGTGGGCGACGGTGTCCATCACACGGCTGAGGAAGCCGGTGAGCTCCGCCATGGCGGGTGAACCCTGGCTCTCGCGTTGCAGGCACTCTTCGGCGTCGTCGGCGAGTGTTTCGAACGAGGCGGCGACCACGGATGCGACCAGGTCGCTCTTGTTCGGGAAGTGCTTGTACAGGGTTCCGACCGCGACGCCCGCGGCAGCGGCGATCTGCTCCATCGACACCTCGGGCCCGTGCTCGGTGATCTGCTCATGCGCCGCGGTCATGATCCGGGTGCGGTTGCGGGCCGCGTCGGCACGCAGCGGTCGGGGTGAGGTCATGAGGGCGGCCCTCCGGAACCATTTGACGAAAGATGAATGATGCTTCACTCTACAACATGAAGCGTCATTCACCTTATGGAGGTTGATCATGGCCAGCACGACCGACCGGTGGACCGAAAAGGACATCCCTGCCCAGGACGGCAAGGTCGCCGTCGTCACCGGCGCCAACAGCGGCCTCGGGATGCAGACCGCGCGGGCCCTGGCCGAGCATGGCGCGCACGTCGTCCTCGCCGTGCGCAACCTCGACAAGGGCCGCGAGGCCCTCGCCCGCATCAGCGAGCGCGCCCCGGGCGCCAAGCTCAGCCTCCAGCGCCTGGACCTCGCCTCCCTCAAATCGGTACGCACGGCCGCCGATGAGCTGCACACGGAGCATCCGAAGATCGACCTGCTCATCAACAACGCGGGCGTGATGTTCACACCCCGGCAGAAGACCGAGGACGGGTTCGACATGCAGTTCGGGGTCAACCACCTCGGGCACTTCGCGCTCACCGGCCTGCTGCTGGACCTGATGCTGCCCGTGCCCGGCTCCCGGGTGGTCACCGTCAGCAGCTTCGGCCACCGCATCCGGGCCGACATCCACTTCGACGACCTGCAGTTCGACCGCTCCTACAACCGGGTTGTCGCCTACGGTCAGGCCAAGCTGGCCAACCTGATGTTCACCTACGAACTCCAGCGCCGCCTCGCCCCGCACCACACCACCATCGCCGCCGCCGCGCATCCCGGCGTGTCGGATACCGAACTCATTCAGAACATGAGCGGCCTGGTGCGCAAGGGGTCCGAACTGGTCCAGCCTCTGCTGACCCAGCCGGCCGCCATGGGAGCGCTTCCCACCCTGAGGGCGGCCACCGATCCCGCCGTCACCGGAGGCCGGTTCTACGGCCCCAACGGCGTGGGCGGAACCCGCGGATACCCCGAGGTGGTCGCCTCCAGCAAGAAGTCCCACGACACGGCCGTCCAGCAGCGCCTGTGGGCCGTGTCCGAGCAGCTCACCGACGTCCGGTTCTCCGTCTGAGGCCTCCCCCGCGATCCGGCCGACCAGGAGGAGAGAGTCGGCCTGCGCCGCTACTCGCGGACCCCGGAGGACCTTGGCCGACTATGCCCCTGGCGGCGTGGGCACCGGGACGGCGGTAGGGCACACCGGTGACAGCAGGGTCAGCGGCGCGCGTCGCCGGGTGCGAGCAGGCTGGTGACCTCGGCGATCGCTTCCGCCGACGGGTGGAAGTAGCGCCGTACGTTCTCCGGCTTCTCGTGCCGGGACTTGGCCATCAGCATCGGCAGTCTGGCCCCGGCCTCGCCGAGGTGGGTGAGTCCGGAATGCCGGTATTCGTGCAGGCCCCAGCCCGTGCCCGGTACGCCGCCGATGGCCGTGTGCGCATCCAGCAGGGCGCGGGTCTGGCCGTAAGACAGCCGGACCAGCCCGGTGTCCGGGCACACGTCACGCGGCGCGATGACCTTGCCGGGACCCGGCTTGCGGTGGGTGACGAACACCGGCCCCCGCGTACGGCCCTTCAGCAGGCGGGGCAGCAGCCGGGCGGTGCCCGCGTCCCAGTAGACGGTCTCCAGCTGGCTGGGTTCCTCGGGGAACCGGCAACAGTTGATTAGGCGATCACACCAGTCTCAGCCCCCATCTACACTGCAGATGAGACACTTTCTCGTGGGACACAGAAGTTGCTCACATAACCTCACACAGCTCGCGTACGGCGGTCTCGGTGACGGGTTCGCCGGGTTCGTTCTTGCCTACGGGGAGATCCCACATCCCTCGCCCGAACTTGGCGTGCTCACCGCGCTGGAGGAGAAGGACCCGGCCTGCGGCCTTGTCGTGGACGATGACGGCGGCGACGAGCAGAGTCATGGAGAAGAGGAAAGCACGCTCCTCCCGGACGATCCTCACCGGAGGACGACAACCCCGCGCCGTTCCAACTCCGTCAGCAGCGCCGAGGGCGGGTCACAGTCGTTCCACCGCAGGTCCAGTTTCTCCAGGGACGGCATGCCCGACACCCAGTCCGGCAGCAGGGTGAGGCGGTTGCTCCGCAGGTCGAGTTGACGGAGGAGGGGCAAGTCGGCCAGTACCTGCGGGAGTTCGGCGAGGGCGTTCTCCCGTAGATCCAGGTGACGCAGTTCGTGGAGGCCGGCCACGGACGACGGCAGGCGGGTGATCTCGTTGCCCCTGAGCCAGAGTTCACGCAGGTTGCCGAGGGCCCCGATGCTGTCGGGCAGGGTCGTCAGCCGGTTGTGCTGGGCCCGCAGCTCGATGAGACCGGCCATGCTGCCGATGGCCTCGGGCAGGGCGGTGAGCGTGTTCTCGCCGACGTTGAGATAGCGCACCCGGGTCAAGTTCCCGAGCGCGTCCGGGAGTTCGGCCAGGTCGTTGTCGTGCAGGTAGAGGCAGCCGTCGAGGGCGGTCAGGTCGCCGAGTTCGTCGGGCACCGAGGTGAGGTGGTTGTGCCCGAGGTCCAGGGTGGTCAGCCGGTGCAGTCGTCCGATCCCGGGCGGGAGGTCGGTGAGTGCGTTGTCCGCGAGGATCAGGACCTGGAGTTCGGTGCGTTGCCAGACCGACTCCGGTACTTTTCCCAGCTGTTGGCGCCATAGGTTCAGTACGTGGGGCACGACGTGCTCGCCTTTCTCGACAGCGCGGCGGACGAAGGGAACACGCGACCGTGACGACCCTCGCGGTGACCGGCCACATCGACCTGACCGAGGACAGCATCCCGCTGATCCGCACCGCACTGGCCAACCTGCTCACGCGGTACGCCACCGACGGCCGACTCATCGGCGTCTCCTGCCTCGCCGAGGGCGCCGACTCCCTCTTCGCCGAGGCCGTCCTCACCGCCGGCGGCCGTCTGATCGCCGTGATCCCCTCCCAGGACTATCGCCGACGCGAGGTCAAGCCCGACCAGGCCCCCCTCTTCGACCACTTCGTCGCATCCGCCGAGGAAGTACTCGTACTCCCCCGCACAACGGCCGACCGCCAGGCATACGAAGCCGCCAACACCGTCCTCCTCCAACGCGCCGACCGCCTCGTCGCCGTATGGAACGGCGCACCCCCCACCGGCGAGGGCGGCGGCACCGCGGACACCGTCCTCGAAGCCCGGGCGGCCGGCCTCCCCGTGGACGTCGTATGGCCGGACGGCGCCGCTCGCCGAGGGTGAGGGCGTTGCCCGCAGGGCGCGGAGTCCGATGACGGCCTCGGCACCAGCCAGCCCCCCGCACACGACACCGGCTGTGTGTACGCGGAATCCCCGGTGGCTCAGCCCCCTGAACCCCCCTCGGCCGGAACCCCGGTGATGGCCTGCGCCTCCTGCCCGATCATCTCCCGCAGCGGCACGCCGTCGCGGTTGCTGAGGATGACACCGACCCAGCCGGTGTCCGGGTAGATGTCCCAGTTGGCGCCGACGCCGGGGTTGCCGCCGGCGCGCTGGTACATCCACTGGCCGTCGACGATGGAGACCGGAATCCCGTACGCCCCGAACGACGCCGGTCCATGGGGGATCTTGGCGGCGGTGAGCACGTCGGCCCAGGGCCGCTCCAGCACCGTGCCGTCGCCCAGCGCGTGCGCGAACCGGACCAGATCCGGCGCGGTGGCGAAACCGCCGTCCCCGGGCGCGTCGATGAAGGCGCGGCCCGGATTCTTGCCCAGGACGTCCGGGTCCGGGCTGCTCCTGTCCAGGTTGCGGACGGCGTCCACCACGCTGCCGTCGGCCAGCTGCATGTACGGGTGCGCGATGTGCTCGTCGGTGAGCCACTGCGGCCTCGTGCGGAACCCCGAGCCGGTCATGCCGCAGCGCCCGAAGATGTTCTCCCGCACGTAGTCCCAGTACGTCCTGCCGGTCACGGCCTCCACGATCAGCGCGGAAAGGGTGACCTCCGCCTCCTCGTGGTCGGTGTCGGGAACGCCCGGGACACCCACGAGTCTCGCCTGCCGGGCCCGCCGCTCGTAGTACGCGTGCACCTCGTCCCGGCTCCGGAAGACCCGTCGCACGTCCTCATCCGGGGCGTCCAGCCCGGAGGTGCCGGACAACAGGTGGTGGATGGTCACCCGCTCGGCGATCTCCTCGGCGAGGCCCTTCAGATGGGTCCCCACCGTGTCAGACAGTTTCACCCTGCCCTGCTGCGCCAACTGCAGGACGGCCACTGCCCCGAACGGCTTCCCCGCCGAACTGAGGCTGAACGCGATGCCCTCGTGGTTGGCGATCCCCTTCTCCTCGTCGGCCATGCCGTAGCTGCGGGACAGCACCGTCCGGCCCCGGTGCGACAGCAGCACCACGCCGGAGAACCTGCCCTCGGCGGCCAGCTCCGCCACATACCGGTCGTAGGCTCCGCCGGGCCGGGTGCCGGGCGGGATCGGGTCGGTCGGGGCGCGGTTGGGCATGGCCTGGTCGGTCGAGGCCTGGTCGGCGTAACCGGGCTGGGCGCCCGCCGGCGACGCGGCTGCCACCCCGCCGACGGCCGCCAGCCCGCTCCACCCGAGCAGCCGCCGCCGACCGACATCGCGTACGGAATCCGAGTCCATGCTCACAGTCCCTCCCCGTTCCCGTTCCCGATGGACGAACTGACCGTTGACGCACGGTGGTTCGTGCCTCCACTGAAGGCGGGGGACTGTTGCGGGGGCGTATGCGATTTTCGATACGGCCGCGATACGGGTTCCGGGACGCGCGCTGACTCAATGTCCGCTCACGCATCGCTCACGCGGGGTCGGTGCCGGCCGGCAATACACCGGCCAGGGACTCCAGTGACGGGCGGCGACCACGTTCCACGTGCACGAAGGCGAGCGAGGCGGCGAGTTCGGTGTCGCCGGCGCAGATCGCCTCGTACAGCTCGCGGTGTTCGGTACACAGGACGCCGGGGTCGCGGTCGGAGGTCAGCCGGAACAGCCAGCGCACGCGGGCGCTGATGGGCGCCATCATCGAGTTGAGCAGGCGGCTTCCCGACAGCCGCACGATCGCCTCGTGGAAGGCCGCGTTGGCGGCGGCGATCTCGGGCTGCCGACCTTCATCCGTGGCGAGTTCGGCGCGGGCGAAGGCGGGTGAGAGCAGCGCGGAGGCACGCTCGGCCGCCTGCCCACTGGCGAGCCGGGCGGCGAGCACTTCGAGGCTTGTGCGCACGCTGAACAGCTCATCGATGTCGCGCAGGGTCAGCTGCGTGACCATCGATCCGCGCCGGGGCAACGTCGTGATCAGCCCCTCGGCTTCGAGCTGGGGCAGGGCCTCGCGGATCGGGATCCGGGAGACGTCCAGGCGCTCCGACAGCTCGCGCTCCAACAGCCGCGTGCCCGGCGGCAGTTCGCCTTCGATGATGCCGTCGCGCAGGTACTCGTAGACCTTGTGGACCAGTGAGCGGCCGTCGGCGCCGGAGGAGTCCGTGAGTGACATGGCATACAAGATAGCCGAGGCTCCGCTTGAGCCATCAAGACTCGTGATCGATCTCCACTCCGCACGACCTCGCCAAACAGCCACTCCCACCTGGTGTTTTTACAGGCATGGAACCTGAACGGCCCACCTCTTACGTCGAGTTAACATCGCAGCCCTGTAGCCGCCGAACCGCCGTTGGTATACCAATAGCACTCACTGGTTGACGGAGGCACTCATGGATCGCACCGCACCAAGTCCCCTGAAGATCACGACCACGACCGCACCCCAGGCATCCCCGGCGCGCCCCGCCACCAACACCCTCGCGCGGACCCTCGACGAAGCCGGCTTCACCCGGGCCCAGTTCTGGGTGCTCATGATCATCCTGGCCGGGATGTTCTTCGACACCCTGGAGCAGAACTCCGTGGGCGCGATGGGCAGCCTCATCAAGTCGTCCCTGCACATCGGCAACAACGAGCTGACGGCGATCAACAGCTTCACCGTGATCGGCGGCCTGATCGGCCGGTTCGCGGGCGGCTGGATCGCCGACCGCCACGGCCGCCGCACCTCGCTCAGCGTCAATCTCCTCGTCTACACCCTGGGCGGCCTGCTCAGCGCCGTCGCGATGAACTACCCCACCCTGCTGGCGAGTCGGCTCATCGTGGGGATCGGCCTGGGCGGCGAGTTCACCATCGGCATCGCGATGCTGTGCGAGATGGTCGCCACCCGCCACCGCGGAACGCTCGTCGCCATCCTCAACGTCGGCTCCGGCGGCGTCGGCAACTTCCTCTCCTACGGCCTGTTCCTCCTGCTCCTGGGACCGCTCGCGCCCGCGCTCGGCGGCGACCACCTGGTGTGGCGCTGGACGTTCGTGATCCTCGCCCTGCCCGCCCTGATCGTGGTGGTATACCGATGGCGCCTGCCGGAGACCCCCCGCTTCCTCCTCTCCCAGGGCCGCGTCGACGACGCCAACCGCTCCCTGGCCCGGCTGACCGGCGACCGGCTCGACCCGAAACACGTACCGGCGTCCGTCCCGCCCGTACTGACCGAGGCGGACATCCCCGCCCGGCAGGTCAAGACGTCACCGGCCGCGGTCTTCGGCCCCTCGGTCCTGTCCCGTACGGTCACCATCGGCGCCGCGTCCTGGATGGCGTTCGGCGCCCAGGTCACCCTCAACTTCCTGATGCCGACGCTGCTGACCGAGCGCGGCTACACCCTGTCCGACAGCCTGCTCTACACGATGATCATGAACGTCGGCTCGCTGCTCGGGGCCTGCGCCTCGGCCCTGCTCGCGGGCCGCTACGGCAGGCGGTCGGTCATCGGCGTGGCCGGCGGCCTGGGGTGCCTCACCGCCGTTGCCTTCGCGGTGTTCGCCCATCAGACCGCGGCGATCCTCGTCCTCGGCGCGCTCTTCCAGTTCTTCACCATGCTCACCAACACCACCCTCGCCGTCTGGTCCCCGGAGCTGTACCCGACCCCGATCCGGGCCAGCGGCACCTCCATCGTCAACGGCATCGGCAACATCGCCGGAGCCGTCATGCCCTTCGCCGCCGTCGCCCTGTGGGACCGGTTCTCCTTCGCGGGCGTCTTCGGGATGGTCGCGGTGATGTACGCGGCGCTCGTGATCGCCTCCCGGTTCGCCCCCGAGACCCGCAGCCGCACGCTCGAAGAGGTCAACGAGACGACGGCCCCCACCCCGACCCACGCCTGACCAGCACCATCGGCACCCGCACCGCCGTACGCCATCCCCCTAGAGAGGACGAACAACATGGACAAGCTCACGATCTCCGCCACCGCCAACGGCCTGAACTACCTGCCCGAATACCTCGCCGACCAGGAAGGCCTCTTCCACGACGCGGGACTTGAGGTCACCGCCGTCGCCCGCGACCCCTGGACCGGCGTCCTCGACGACCTCGAAACCGGCCACGCCGACATCGCGCTCGGCGGCCTGTGGGTGCCCGCCATGTACGCAGGAAGCGAGCGCGAGCTGAGCGTCGTGTGCCAGCTCAACCACCAGTTCCCCATGGCCATCGCGGTCCGGGTGGGCAGCAGCGGCGACTTCGCCCTGGAGGACCTGCTCGGCAAGGTGGTCCTGGCCCCCGGCGCGGGCGGCAGCGCTCCCTACGAGTTCACCGCGGGACTGCTGCGCGAGGCGGGCGTGGACCCGGCCGGCATCCGCTTCGTCCGCGACCTGTCCACGGCGATGCTCGTGGAGCTGTTCACCGCCGGACTCGGCGACGCCATCATCGCCGACCTGGTCACCGCCACCGAGCTGGAGGCGTCGGGCACCGCCCGGATCGTCTTCCGGCACCTCGACGACGGCGGCATCATGCCCAACAGCGTCTACTACTGCCGCACCGACCGCGTGGCCGAACTCCGCGACCACATCACCCGGTTCACCGCCGCCATCGACGCGGCGATGCGCCTCGTACCGACCGTCGACCCGCACACTGTGGACGGCATCCTCAAGCGGCGCTGGCCCGAGAAGGACCAGGGCATCCTGCGCGAGGCACAGCGCCAGATGGCGGCCAGCGCCGTATGGGACACCGTGGCGATCGACGAGACGGCCAGCGACCGCTGGATGCGCATCCTGGCGGAGGGCGGCCTGGTGCGCTCCGCGCCTTCCTACGCCTCCCTCGCCGACGACAGCTTCATGGCGGACTACCGATGACGCTGCTGCTCGGCTCCGCCGACCTCACCGGGCTGGTCAGCCGCGCCGAGGTCATCGCGACCGTACGCACCGCCTTCATCGATCTCGCCGAGGGCCGGGCCGAACAGCCCGCCCCCGTGGCCTTCCCCGGCACCGGCACCACACAGTTCCTGCCGATGGCCGCGACCTCCCACCGGCTCGGGCTGTCGGCGGTCAAGGTCATGTCCGACGCCCCCGACAACCGCGCGGCCGGCCTGCCCACCCAGCGCTCCACGGTCCTGCTCCTGGACGCGCGCACGGGAGAGTGCCTCGCCGTACTGGACGGCGAGGTCGGCACCCGGACGCGTACGGCGGCGGCGAGCGCGGTGGCCACCGACGCACTCGCCCGCCCGGACTCCCGCGTGCTGGGCCTGGTCGGCGCGGGACGGCTCGCGATCGAACACGTCCACGCCCTGCGGGAGGTGCGCGCCCTCGACACCGTGCATGTGTGGTCCCGTTCCCCCGCCACCGTGCGCGCCTTCCATCACGCGGTGGGCGACCTCGTCGAGGTCGTCGAGGCGCCCGACCCGCGACGCGTGGTCGAGGCGGCGGACATCGTCTGCACCCTCACCCCCGCCCGGCTCCCGGTCGTCCACGGCGCGTGGTTCCGTCCCGGTTTGCACATCAACGCGGTCGGCGCGCCGCCCCGCCCCGACCACCGCGAGATCGACGGGGCGGGCATGGGCCGCGCCACCGTCGTCGTGGACAGCACCCCCACCCAACTCCTCAAGTCCGGAGAAGCCGTCCTCTCGATCGCGGAAGGCGCCACGACGACCGAGACCTTCAGCCGCGAACTCGGCGCGGTCCTGTCCGGATCGACCCCCGGCCGCACCACTCCACACGAGGTGACCCTGTTCAACTCGGTCGGCATCGCCCTCCAGGACCTCGCCTACGCGGCACTGGCCGTGGACCGCGCCCGTACCGCCGGAACCGGCATCAACACCCGCACGGCGTACGGCACTTCGGGCCTGCGCGTCACGGCGGGAGCGGGGGCGGCACGGTGACCGTCATCGCCGTGGTCAACTGCAACACCAGCACCGCCATGACCGAGACCATCGCCGCCGGCGCCCGCGCGGTCGCCCTGCCCGGCACGCGCATCCTGCCCCTCACCCCCGCCTGGGGCGTGGCCTCCGCCGAGGGATGGTTCGACAGCTTCCTCAGCGCGGCCTCGGTCCTGGACCTCCTCCAGAACCTCGATCAGCCGGTCGACGGAGTGGTCATGGCGGGCTTCGGCGAACACGGCCGCGAAGGGGCACGCGAACTCCTCGACGTCCCCGTCGTAGACATCACGGAGGCCGCCGCCCTGTACTCCCTGCTCCTGGGCCGCCGCTTCGCCGTCGTCACCACACTCGCCCGGGCCGCGGGCCAGATCGAGGACAGCCTGCGCACCGCCGGACTCCTCGACCGCTGCGCCGGAGTCTTCGCCACCGGCCTGGGCGTACTCGACCTCGAACTCGACCCGGCCACCACCGAGCAGGCGTTCGTCGACGCGTCCCGCCGGGCCATGGCCGCCGGCGCCGAGGTCATCTGCCTCGGCTGCGCCGGCATGACGGGACTGGACACCCGCATGACCGACCGGCTCGGCGTCCCCGTCGTCGACGGCGTCAGCTGCGCGGTCGCACTCGTCGAGTCACTGGCCCACCGCCGCCTCACCACCAGCAAGAGCGGAACGTACGCGGCTCCCCTGCCCAAGCTCCGCACACTCAGGTAGGAGGCCCCGAGACTGAAACGGCGCCCGCGCCGACCAAAGTCGACTCGGACGCCGGCCTGAGGACAATGAACAGCTCATGGCCGCCTTACGCGAACGGCCCCGGGCCGGCAGCCTTACGCGAACGGCCTCGGGCCCACCGCGGGAGAAAGGCCGAGGGCCGCGCAGCGAGGCGTCACCAGAGAAAGCGATCACGCGGAACTCACGCGGAACACCGGGACCACGAGCAAGAGGCCGGCCCGGGCCGGTGGGCACGCCTGCTTCAGCCCGTGGCCGGTGGAGGGGACGATCCGGCGCGGCGTTCGTGTTCGGCGTTGATGCGCTGGGCTTCTTCGAGCTGGTCTTCGAGGACGATGATGCGGCAGGCGGCCTCGATGGGGGTCCCGCGGTCGACGAGCTCCCGGGCACGGGCGGCGATGCGCAGCTGGTAGCGGGAGTAGCGGCGGTGTCCGCCCTCGGAGCGGAGCGGGGTGATCAGTCGGGCTTCGCCGATGGCGCGGAGGAAGCCCTGGGTGGTGCCGAGGAGTTCGGCGGCCCGGCCCATCGTGTAGGCGGGGTAGTCCTCGTCGTCGATACGGCCGAACGAGTCGTCTGCTGTCATCTGCACCTCTCTGTGGAACGCGTCGAGGGGCCTTGGTGCCAATGGCACCAAGGCCCCGAAGGAACTGCTACACCATCCGCCGGCCCTGTTACTGCGCCGGCCTTCTGTTTCCGCAGCCCTGACCTGAATGCCGTCGGGGCTGCCGGGATCGCGGTTGCTTGACCGGAGACCACCTCACTGTCGATGTCCTGCGGTACCCGGGTTCAAGATGCCGGCCCGGGCGATCCTGATGGCGCTCGGCTCCTCCGTTCTTCCCTCTGGGATCAACTGCTTACAACTGGGTTACTGCGTACTGCTGGGTCCTGCGAACTGCACTTACAGGTACTGCCACTGCGGTCCTGCTCACGGCGGCCCCTGATCACCGCGGGCCACCCGGTCCGGTCGTCAGTCCCGTCGCCGTCCTGCGACTGCTCTGGCTTCGCGACTCCACCACCGCACCGTCCTGCGAACTTCACCTGCGTGTACTGCTGCCCGGCAGTTCGTGTCTGCCAGGCCCTGCTGTCTCTCTGGGCTACGAGAGAACCATAACCACGCCATCGCCAGGATGTCTACTCTGACAAACACAGATTTCCGCGCGTTCGACAGGGAGGTAGCCTCTCGTCCGCGCTGCGCATGGCGGGGGCGGTCCGCGGCACCCCGACCCTCAAGTGACGGCCTACCTCGGAGGTTTGCGGCGGCCGGCCGCGGGCCCGGAAGCCGCGGTCACCGTGCCCCCTGGTCGTGTCCGAGCTTGTCACCCACGCCGCGCGTCACGGCGGCGGCACCTGACCTGAGCGGCGGCACCCGGGGGGCTTCGGCCGGCACATGGTCGGCCGTCTCGCCCAGGCCACCGCGGTCACCCGCCGGGCCTGTGGCGGCAGGACGGTGAGCGCCCGCCTTGCCTGGTAGCGCCGCCGCTGAAACGGCACGATGGCCGGCAAATACAATCTGCCCCATGTCGAAGCCTGACGAGCTGCTCGTTGACATCGCCACCGTGGTGGAGTCCGGGCAGAGCAACCAGATGTCCCTGACCGTGGTCACCGGTGGCGCTGTCATCACCGGCCGGCTGGCTCCCGAAGCCGTGTGGAGGCGGAGGGTGTCGGAGGTACTGACGGATTCCGCCCGTCTGGGAGAGTTCTCCGCCGTCTTCGACACCCCCACGAAGGAGGAGGGGGTTCCCACTCATCTGCACTTCCATGTCGCCCGGATCCTCCAGGGCCCGGTGGGAATCCCGGAGACGGGCGGGATGTACCGGGTCGCGATCGACGACGTCAGCGCCTGGACCGTGGGCGACTTCAGCTATTCCGACCACTGAGAAACCGCGGCGACGGGGACCTATTGGACGCAGTGTGGGCCCGGCCGGCTTCCGCCGGTCGGGCCCACTGCTGTTCAGGTGTCGACTCGCGCCTGTCGCGTCGGTCGGACAGGCATGTCAGGCAGGCATGAGAGTGCCGAGCATCGCGGAAGCTTGCCGGAGCGGGCCGAGGATGCCTACGGGTCCGGCCTTGGGTGCGGTGCGGTGCGGCAGGTGAAGCCGAGCTTGGTCATCGCCCGGCGGACTTCGCCGGCGCTGAAGTCACGGCGGTCCTGGCGGGTGATGACCTGGCCGACCTGCTTGACGGGGTAGTGGCGGCGTCCGATGATCACGGACTCGCCCATGACCTGTCCGACCAGGGTGAGGCGGATCAGCGGGAGAGTGCGAGGGCGCCCAGGGCGCCGTCCTGCCCGTCGGCCACGGAGCGGGCGTACGGAGTGAGCGCGTCGGTCACCTGCTGCGCCGGCTCACGCGTCGGTACGAGGATCAGCCCCGGATTCCGATGAACCGGAGTGCAACATTTCCGAAGGCGCCGAGCGTACTCGGCGTGGCGGACACGAGTGGGCTCGACCGTCTGCGGGGCTCGCAGGTGCTCTGGGAGGCAGTTGGTCACAGCCTGTCGCCGCGCCTCCCGGTGGGCGGTGGTTCAGCGAGGGGTGTCGCTGCCTCGGCGGAGTTGGTCGGCGTGGCGGGCGATGCTGTCGATGCGGGCCGCGAGGTCGGGGTGGCCGGCCTTGAGGTGGGTGTGGGTGGCGGTGAGCGGGTCGATGAGGCCGGCGGTGTCGTTGTCGGCGAGGGCTTCGGTGAGACGGGCCAGGGGGGTGCGGGCC
>NZ_JBXVPZ010000271.1:0-12984 GCF_057961495.1 Streptomyces sp. P5F9
CTCCATCAACCCCTGCACCTCGGTCCCCGGCGGTGTGAGCAGGAACACGTTCCGGTCGACGCGGGTCATCCCGCTCGCCAGGCCGAAGACGACGCCCGTGCTGAAGTCCAGCACCCGCTTGGCGACCTCCGTCTCCGCGCCCGTGAGGTCGAGGAGCACCGGGATGCCCGCCATCAGGGTCTCCGCGACCTCGCGGGCGTCCCCGAACACGTTCACGCGCAGGACGACGAAGCGGCGGCGCGGCTCGGTCTCGGCCTCGGGTATCGCACGGTGGCCCACGGCGGACGGCCAGGCGTCGCGCCCCCGCAGCGGCACTACCTGGGCGAGCCCTTCCCACTGTTCGTCGGTGACATCGTGGCTGTTCACCGGCATGCTCCGTCCTGGGTAGCGCTGGCAGTCTGCATCCGGCAATTGTTGCGCACTGTCACCCGTTCGGCCCAATGCGACACACTCCGCGACAAGATCGGGCCGCATCTCACAGTGGCCCCCGGCCGGTTGTGCACCGGGCGTAACCCCTCATGATCGGGCCGCGTGACCTCGGCGTAACGGGCAATTCGTACGGTCTACGGCATGACGAAGCCCCTCACACGACAGGTCCGGACGGTCTGCTCGTACTGCGGTGTGGGCTGCGGCATGCTGCTCGACGTCGGCGCGGGTCAGGACGGCAGGCCTACGGTCCTCAGGGCGTCCGGCGACAAGACGCACCCGGCGAACGGCGGGCGGCTCTGCACCAAGGGCGCGACCACGGCCGAGATGCTCGCCGCACCGGGCCGGCTGACCGGCGCGCTCGTGCGGGACGAGCGGGGCGAGGAGCCGGTGCCCACGCCCGTCGCCGACGCGATCGCCGAGACCGCGCGGCGACTGCGGAAGATCGTCGACGAGCACGGGCCGGACGCGGTCGCCCTCTATGTCTCCGGGCAGATGAGCCTGGAGGCGCAGTACTTGGCGAACAAGCTGGCCAAGGGGTTCGTCCGGACGAACCAGATCGAGTCCAACTCCCGGCTGTGCATGGCGAGTGCGGGTGCCGGTTACAAGTCGTCGCTGGGGGCGGACGGGCCGCCGGGGTCGTACGAGGACTTCGAGCGGGCGGACGTGTTCCTGGTCATCGGCTCCAACATGGCCGACTGCCATCCGATCCTCTTCCTGCGGATGATGGAACGGGTCAAGGCGGGCGCCAAGTTGATCGTCGTCGACCCGCGCCGGACGGCCACGGCGGCGAAGGCGGACCTGTTCCTGCAGATCGCGCCGGGCACCGATCTCGCCCTGCTCAACGGCCTGTTGAGGCTGCTGCACGAGAACGGGCACACCGACCCGGAGTTCATCGCCGCGCACACCGAGGGCTGGGAGGCGCTGCCGGAGTTCCTCGCCGACTACGCGCCGGACGCCGTCGCGGCCCTCACCGGTCTGGCCGAGGACGACATCCGTACGGCGGCCCGGCTGATCGGCGAGGCGGGCGAGTGGATGAGCTGCTGGACGATGGGCCTCAACCAGTCCACGCACGGGACGTGGAACACCAACGCCCTGGTCAACCTGCATCTCGCGACGGGCGCGATCTGCCGCCCCGGCAGCGGCCCGTTCTCCCTCACCGGCCAGCCGAACGCGATGGGCGGCCGTGAAATGGGCTACATGGGACCGGGGTTGCCGGGCCAGCGGTCCGTACTGGTCGACGCGGAACGGGAGTTCACCGAGGAGGTGTGGGGCCTGCCGCCCGACACGATCCGCGCGGACGGTGTCGGCCGGGGCACGGTCGAGATGTTCCAGAAGATGGCCGACGGCGACATCAAGGCCTGCTGGATCATCTGCACCAACCCGGTCGCCTCGGTCGCCAACCGACGGACCGTCATCGAGGGCCTGGAAGCAGCCGAGTTCGTCGTCACCCAGGACGTCTTCACCGACACCGAGACCAACGCCTACGCCGACGTCGTCCTCCCCGGCGCGATGTGGACCGAGTCCGAGGGCGTCCTCGTCAACAGCGAACGCACCCTCACCCTGGCCCGCCCCGTCGTCGCCCCACCCGGCGAGGCGATGGCCGACTGGCGGATCATCGCGGCCGTCGCGTGCGCGATGGGGTACGAGAAGGGCTTCTCCTACGACAGCGCGGAGCAGGTCTTCGAGGAGATACGGCAGTTCTGGAACCCGGTGACCGGCTGGGATCTGCGCGGGGTGACGTACGAGCGGCTGCGGTCCGCGCCGGTGCAGTGGCCAGCGGCGGAGGAGGACGGGCCGGACCGCAACCCCATCCGGTACGTGGGCGGGGGTGAGCTGCGCTTCCCGACCGCCAGTGGGCGCGCGGTATTTCACGCCCGCCCTCACATGCCGGCCGCCGAACTGCCCGACGACGACTACCCGTTCGTGCTCAACACCGGTCGGCTCCAGCACCAGTGGCACACGCTGACGAAGACGGGCAAGGTCGCCAAGCTCAACAAGCTGAACCCCGGGCCCTTCGTCGAGCTCCATCCGCAGGACGCACGGGAGTTGGGGATCGCGGAGGGCGACTCGGTGGAGGTCGCTTCGCGGCGGGGGCGGGCCGTACTGCCGGCTGTGGTGACCGACAGGGTGCGGCCCGGGGGCTGTTTCGCGCCGTTCCACTGGAACGACCTCTTCGGCGAGTATCTGAGCGTCAACGCGGTGACGAGCGACGCGGTGGATCCGGTGTCGTTCCAGCCGGAGTTCAAGGTGTGCGCGGTGTCGTTGACGAAGGTGGCGAGTGCGGCGCCGACACCGGTCCCGGCACCGGCTTCAACAGAGGTCTCACAGAAGGCAGTTGTCCCGACCTCCGTCATTCCGGGCACGAACCCCTTCGGCCTCGACCCGGCCCCACCGCCCGTCCTGACCGCGCAGGAACGCCTCTACCTGACCGGCTTCCTCGCGGGCATCGAGTCCGGCGCCCCGGGTGTGCCCACGCTTCCACGGGACGCGCCCTTCAGTGCCGAGCACGCGCTGTGGGTCAACGGCGTTCTGGCCGGGATGTATTCGAGGTCGGCACCCGCTCCCCCGGGACAATCACAGCAACAGCCGCACCCCGCCCGGCAGATAGTCGTCCTGTGGGCATCGCAGACGGGCAACGCCGAGGAGGTGGCGGCGGCCACCGCGGAACGGCTGAGCTCGGCCGGGCACCGGGCGACCCTGGTCGGCATGGACGAGGCCGACGTCGGCACGCTCCCCGCCGACGCCGATCTCCTCTTCATCACCAGCACGTTCGGCGACGGCGACGCCCCCGACAACGGCTCCGGCTTCTGGGACACGCTCGCCGGTGAACAGGCCCCGCGCCTGGACGGAGTGCGGTTCGCGGTCCTCGCCCTGGGCGACTCGTCGTACGGCGACTTCTGCGGGCACGGACGCCGACTGGACGCCCGGCTCGACGAGTTGGGCGGGGTGCGGCTGGCCCCGCGCACGGACTGCGAGCCGGACTTCGAGCCGTCGGCGGACGCGTGGCTGGGGCAGGTGCTCACGGCGCTCGGTACCGAAAGGTCCACCGAGACAGCGGCCCCCAAGTCGCCGCCCCGGTCCCCCAAGCCCACTCCCATCGCCGCCCGTCTAGTGGGCAACCGGCTGCTCAGCCGCCCCGGCGCGGGCAAGGAGGTCCGCCGGTTCACCTTCGACACCAGCGGCACCGACCTGACGTACGAGACCGGTGACGCACTCGGTGTGCGGCCGGTCAACTCGCCCTCCCTGGTGGACGAATGGCTCACCGCCACCGGCACCGATGCCGCAACGGCCGTAGAACTGGACGGCGTTGGAGAGCTCCCCTTCGCCGAGGCGCTCCACCGGCAGTTGGACATCACCCGCATCACCCCGGACCTGCTCCGGTTCGTGGCCGAACGGGCCCGGGACGACCGGCAGTTGCGCAGGCTGCTCAGGCCCGACAACAAGGACCGGCTGGCGCAGTGGAGCTGGGGGCGGCAGGCGGTGGACGTGCTCGCCGAGTATCCGGTGAATGCCGGTGCCGAGGAGTGGGCCGGTGTGCTCAAGAAGCTTCAGCCGCGGCTGTATTCGATCTCCTCCAGCCCGCTCGTCGACCCGCACAGCGTCTCGCTGACGGTGTCGGTGGTGCGGTACGAGAATCTCGACGGCCGCCCGCGCGGCGGAGTCTGTTCGCCGTTCCTGGCGGACGCCGAGGCGGGGACCGAGGTCCCGGTCTTCGTGCAGCGCGCGCCGCACTTCCGGCCCCCCGCCGATCCCGCGACCCCGATGGTGATGATCGGACCCGGCACCGGTGTCGCGCCGTTCGTCGGCTTCCTTCAGGAACGGCGCGCGCTCGGGCATCCCGCGCCCAACTGGCTGTTCTTCGGGGAGCAGCACCGCGCGACGGACTTCTACTACGAGGAGGAGCTGACGGAGTTGCTGGACGAGGGCACCCTGGCCCGGCTCGACACGGCGTTCTCCCGGGACCAGCGCGCGAAGGTGTACGTGCAGGACCGGATGCGGGAGCACGGGCCCGAGCTGTGGCACTGGTTGCGGGAAGGCGCCCACTTCTATGTGTGCGGGGACGCCTCGCGGATGGCGAAGGACGTGGATCGCGCGCTGCGGGACATCGCGGTCGCGCACGGCGGGATGGACGAGGCCGAGGCGGGTGCGTATGTGAAGCAACTGGCGGCGGCGAAGCGGTATGTGCGCGATGTTTACTGAATGAACTGATGGCCATGGTCAGTTGAACAAAGCCGTTCGAGTTTGCCCCATTTAGGCCATGACGAGGCCTTCTTACCGGTCTCACACCCGAATCTTCACGACTCCGGACACCCGGCTCACCAGCCGGGATTAGCGTCCCGTGTCGTGCACTTGGCAGAAACACAACAGGTGACACCCGGTCGGCGGACACAGTCGGCGGTGTCCGCCCCGGAACCTCCCGCGCAGTGGCACCGCATCCTCACCCTGCTCGCCGACATCAGTCTCTTCATCGGCGT
Organism: Streptomyces sp. P5F9; assembly: GCF_057961495.1. Classification (NCBI taxonomy): domain Bacteria; kingdom Bacillati; phylum Actinomycetota; class Actinomycetes; order Kitasatosporales; family Streptomycetaceae; genus Streptomyces; species Streptomyces sp. P5F9. The sequence goes on from NZ_JBXVPZ010000271.1 coordinate 4,905, forward strand.
CCGCCCGGTGTGGACGGAGGCCGCCAGCCACCGGCTCGTCGTGGCGGCGGTCGTCTGCCTCTGCTACGCCTCGATCCTGGTGTGCGGGGTGCTGACCCTGGTGGTCCGCCGGGCGCGGTCGCTGGCCCGGATCGATCTCGCCGTCCTGGTGACCGCGGTCCTGCTGGCGCTGTCCGCGTGGTCCGTGTTCCACACCGGCGGCGACGAGGCGGTCCTCACCACCCAGGCCGCGAAGGAACTGGTCGCCGGACACCCGATCTACGGCCATCCCTGGCCCTGGCTCTTCCACCCCAGCCAGGGCGTCGCCCTCACCCCGACGGTGACCGGCGGCTACGACTACACCTACGGCTATCCCCCGCTGGAGACGCTGCTCACGGCACCCCTCCTGTGGATCGGACACGGCGGCGCCCCCGCGACGGCCGTCGCGACCGGCGCGCTGATCGCGGCCGCGGTCCTCATGTGGCGCCTGCTGCCGACCCAGTGGCGGTCGGCGGCCACCATGGCGTGCCTGGGACTCGGCCTTCTTCCGACCTACGGCCGTCAGGGCTATCCCGCCGTGCTCGCGCTGGCGTTGCTGGTGCCGGTGGTGATCCGCTGGCCCCGGATCGGCAGGGGCGGCCGGCTCGGCCCTGCCGGGATCGCCCAGGCCGCGTGTCTGGGTGCGGCCTGCGCGGCGCAGCAACTCCCCTGGTTCCTCACGCCGTTCCTGCTCGCCGGGATCTACGCGGTGCGGCGCGGTGAACTCGGCGCCCGGCAGGCCGCGTTGGTGCTGCTGCGGGTCGTCGGGGTCGCCGTCACCGTATGGCTGCTGATCAACACGTACTTCATCGTGCACGAGCCGAGCACCTGGCTGGGCGGCATCGCGCTGCCCTTGACGCAGGGCGCGGTGGTGCACGGCCAGGGCCTGGTGGACATCTCGCTGTACTTCACGAACGGCAGCGACCGCCTCGACTGGTACTCCCACGCGAGCATGCTGCTGGCGGCGGGTCTGCTCGCCGTATTCGTGCTGTTCGTACGGCGGTTGGGGCCGGCGGCGACCGTCCTGCCCTGGTGCGCCTTCTATCTGGCGACGCGTTCACAGGACGGCTACTACCTGCTGATGACCCCGTTGTGGCTGGCGTCGGCGGTCACCGCGCCGATCGCCGAGTTCCGTGACGCGTGGCAGCCCCGCCCCCGGCTGCTGTCCGGCCCGCACCGCCGTCAGGCCCGGGTCGCGGCGGCCGTGCTGCTGGTCACGCCCGCGCTGGCGAGCGCGGCCGTGGCGGCGACGGGGGCGCCGCCGATGGACATGCGACTCACCGGTGTACGGCGGGCGTTGCCCACCGTCGTGACCCGGCTGACCCTCAAGGTGACCAACTCGTCCGGCGACGCCCTCACGCCCCACTACACGCTCACCACGGGTCAGGGCATGAGCAGGTACTGGTCCCAGGTGGGCGGCCCGGCGACGCTGCCCGCGCACAGCACGCGGACCATCGAACTCCGGCCGCCCGACGGGACGTTCACCCTGCCGCACAAGAAGGTCCGCATCCGGGTGCGCGCCTTCACCGCCACTCCGCAGACGCTGTCCAGCTCGGACATCCAGCTGCGGCCCAAGGACTGACCGCTGCTTGACGCTCTGTCAGGCGGCGGTCCGCAGGAAGCGCAGCGTGGTGGTGACGGTGGTCAGGCCGCGCAGCATGCCCAGCTGGTTCCAGCCCAGGCCGAACTGGTCGCGGTCCACGGTGAATTCGGCGTCCAGCGTGAGCGCCTCACCGGTCGCGTCCTTGAGGCGGGCCGTGAAGGTCTGCGGGCGGCTGATGCCGTGGACGGTCAGCTGACCGACGACATGCACGGTGTCGCCGTCGCGCAGTTCCGCGCTGCGCACCGCGAAGGTGATCTCCGGGAACTTGTCGGTGTCGAACAGGTCGGCGGACCGCAGATGCTTGTCGCGCTTGGCGTTCTTGGTGTCCAGGGAGGCGGCGTCCAGGGTCAGCGTGCCGATCGCGGAGCCGTCGCCCCGGACCTCGCCCTGACCGTTGACGGTGCCGAAGGTGCCCTTCACATTGACCAGGCCCCACATCGTCTTGTGGCTGATGCCCACGGTGGAGGCGGCCTGGTCGAGCTGCCACACCCCGGTCTCGACGGCGACGGTCATGATCTCTCCCACTGATTCCGGTAGTCCAAATTTGAATGAGCACTGCGAGCCTCAAGCTAGCCCATTATCCAAATCTGGACAACCATCTCCTCCAAAATTGGACAACAGGTAGACTCACCCCATGGCCGACCCCGTAGAGCGCCCCGCCGACCAGCCCGAATGCCCGTCCCTGCGGGGCGACGGGCTGCTCCCGCCCGAGCTGCGTGCCTGGATGCTGCTGCTGGCGGCGACGGGTGCGGTGGAGCAGGAGCTGCGCTCGGTCGTGAAGGGGAACCTCGACGTCTCGCACGACGAGTTCCTGGTGCTGTGCCTGCTGGCCGAGCAGCCCAAGGAGGGGCTGCGGATGACCCGGATCGCGGAGCTGCTGGGCCGGCCCAAGACCCGGCTGACGTATCAGATCGCGTGTCTCCAGCACGCGGGCCTGGTCACCCGCAAGTCCGTCTGCGGCGACAAGCGCGGCATCGAGGTCGCCCTCACCGACAAGGCGACCCAACTCCTGCGCGAGGCCTCCGAGTCACTCGCCGAGACGGTCAGGCGCGGGCTCACCCAGTTCGTGGGGCGCGAGCAACGGGAGGCGCTCAACGCGCTGTTCCCGGATCGCGCCGCCACCTGACGCCGTCCTAAAGGGAGTTGGGGGCGCCCCCGTCCGCCAGCAGGTCCACGAGGGTCGCCCGGGCCCGGGCGACCCTCGAACGGACCGTCCCCACAGGGCAGTTGCTGAGTTCCGCCGCCTCCTCGTAGGGCAGGCCGAGGACCGGCCCTCGAAGCGGTGCAGGCTGTCGAGCGCCCGTAGGAACGTGTCCTGGGCGAGGTCGTCGGCCGCCTGCGGGTCGGCGCAGAGGTGGGAGACATGGCGCAGGACGTCACGGTGCAGGGCGCGCACCAGATGGTCGACGGCGACGGAGTCGCCGTGGCGGGCGGCGAGCGCCCAGTTGGTCAGCGACTCGTCGCTCGACTCCGTCACGTCGGGCGAGGCGGGCAGGGTAGGAGTGATCACCTGAGGTCCTTCTCGGTCATCCGTGAAAGGGGATCGGCCGTCCCGCGACGCCTGGAAGAGGCGCGGCACGGAGGTACGGCCCAGACCCGAGGCGCGTGGGCGCGGCCCCGGGTGCCGGCTGTCGTCAGGCGACAGCGGTCCCCAGAGGCGGACCCCGAGAGGTGATCGCGTGGACGAGAAGGAGAAGCCGCGGCGCCCGCTCGGAACGGGGACGGAGACGCGGGCGATGCGGGGGAACGGGGAGCGCGAGCAGCAGTCGTAGCGGAGCCACCAGTCGTCCGGCTACGGCCCGCAGGACGCGGAACGCGGCGCGCTCGCCGTGCGCCGGCCACAGGCCGCAGAGCAGGGCCGCGAGGAGGTGGGCCGTGAGCATCCCGGGCGAGGATGTGTCGGTGGTGGTGGCCGACATATGGCCCGTGTCCATGGAGTCGCCGGCGCTCATGTGCATGGAGCCCATGTCGGCCGACCCCATGTCCATGGACACGGGCTGACCTGTCGCGGGCTGCGCCAACGAGAACGCCGAGTGGAGGGCGGCCTGGGCGGCGACCACGAGGGTCACGATCAGCGGGAGGCCGCGTTCACGGCCCGCCAGGGACCAGCCGGCCGCACCGGTCGCGGCCGGCCCGATGGCCAGTGCCCAGGCCGGCACGTGGTGGCCGGACATCAGGACGTGGGCCAGGGCGGCGAGCAGCACCCAGACGGCCGCGAACATCGCGGCCCTCATCGTGCGCGCACACCACCCTGCCGTCATGGCGCCTCATCCTGGCATCCGAACCTGGGTCCCAGCCGTGGGTACGGTACTTCCCGGCTCGTTGCTCAGTGGTGGTGATCGCGGCGGGCCCGTCCTACTCCTCGATCACGAGGCCCTTCGCCGCGAGCACCGGCGCGAGGCCGCACATCTCGACAACCGTCCTGCCCGCGCGGTACGCGGCGATGAACCCGGCCTCGGCGTCGACGCGTTCCTGCGAGAGGGCGGCGGCCTCGGCCGCGTCCTCGCGGCGGACGACGACCACGCCGTCGGCGTCGGCGCGCATGATGTCGCCGGGGCGGACCAGCACACCGCCGACGGTGATCGGTTCGCACATCGGGCCGACGGTCTCCTTGACCGTGCCCTTGATGGAGACGCTGCGGGAGAAGACCGGGAAGCCCAGCGCGCGCAGGTCCTCGGTGTCGCGGACGCCCGTGTCCGTGATCAGGCCGGCGAGGCCCTTGGACTGGCAGGCGTTGGCGAGGACGTCGCCGAAGGAGCCCGCCTCCTCGTAGTTGCCGGCGGACACGACCACGACGTCGCCGGGCCGGGCGTAGGCGATGGCGGTCTGGAGCATGAGGTTGTCGCGCGGGGCGCACTGGACGGTGAAGGCGGGGCCGCACAGGGACATCGTGTGGTCGACCGGCTTGATGGCCGAGTCCAGCGCCCCGAGACGGCCCTGCGCCTCGTGGACGGTGGCCGAGGAGAAGGCACTCAGCTGCTTGACCACGGCGGGCTCCGGGCGGTCGAACTTCGTGCTGACGCGGATCATGATGACCTTTCGGAGGGATCAGACGCTGGGTGCGGAGGTCAGTTCGGCGCACGCCGCCGCGATGCGCTCGCAGGCCTCGGTGAGGACGTCCGTCGACGTGGCGAACGAGATACGGAAGTAGCCGGGGGCGCCGTAAGCGGTTCCGTGGATCACCGCCACCTGTTGGCTGTCGAGGAGGTGACGGGCGAAGTCCTCGTCGTTCTCGATCCGGGTGCCGGCGGGGGTGAACTGCCCCATGGCCGCCTGGCAGTTGACGAGGAGGTAGAAGCCGCCGTCCGGGACCGTGCAGTTCAGCTGCGGGACGTCGTTGACGAGCTTCACGGTCTCGTCGCGGCGGGCGCGGTAGACGCGCACGGTGTCCTGGACGAAGCCCTGCGGTCCGGTGAGCGCGGCGGCAGCGGCGGCCTGGCTCACCGAGGAGGGGCACGAAGAGGTCTGGGACTGGAGGGTGTTGATCGCCGTCACCAGGTCGGCCGGGCCCACTCCGTATCCGATACGCCAACCCGTCATCGCGTACGTCTTGGAGACACCGTTGGTGAGGAACACCCGGTCGGCCAGGCGGGGTTCGACGGCCGCGAGGGAGGCGGCGCTCTCGTCGCCGTACCAGATCTCGTCGTAGATCTCGTCGGTGAGGACGCCGACGTGCGGGTGGGCGAGCAACACCTCGGCCAGGGCGCGGAGTTCGGCGGTGGTGTAGGCCGATCCGGTCGGGTTTCCCGGGGTGTTGAGGACGACCCAGCGGGTGTGCTCGGTGAGGGCCGAACTCAGGCGCTCCGGGGTCAGCTTGAAGCCGTCCGCCTCGGGGCAGTCGACGATGACCGGGGTGCCGTCGTTGGCGCGGACCATGTCCGGGTACGACACCCAGTACGGGGCGGGGACGACGACCTCGTCGCCCTCGTCCAAAGTCGCCATCAGGGCAAGGAAGATGACCTGCTTCGCGCCACCGCCGACGGTGATGTGCGCGTCGGTTACCTCCAGGCCGTGGCGCTCGCGGAGTTTGCCGGTGATCGCGGCGCGCAGGGCCGAAGTGCCGTTCACCGGGGTGTACTTGGTCTCGCCCGCCTCGATCGCCTTGATCGCGGCGGCCTTGACGTGGTCCGGGGTGTCGAAGTCGGGCTCGCCCACGGTCAGGTCGAGGATAGTGAGCCCCTGGCTCTTCAGCTCGCGTACGCGCTGCGCCGCCGCCGTGCTCGGCGAGGGCTTGATACGGCTGAGGCGCTCTGCCGTCTTCACGGTGATCAGCCCTCCCTGCGCTCGAAGTTGAGGCCGCCGGGCACCTGGAAGGTGGGCAGGATCTCGATGTGGCCGATGTTGACGTGTCGGGGCGAGTCGACGGCGAACTCGATGGCGTCGGCGATGTCCTCGGGCTTGAGGGACTCGTAGCCGTCGTAGAACTCGCGCTGGGCGGCCTCCATGTCGCCCAGGAGGCGGCCGAAGATCTCCGTCTCCACGCGGCCGGGGCAGATCTCGCTGACGCGGACGCGGCGGCCGTAGCCGTCGACGCGGAGCTGGCGGGAGAGGGTGTGCACGGCCGCCTTGGTGGCGTGATAGATCGTGTTGCCGCCGAAGTTGTAGACACCGGCGATGGAGCTGATGTTGACGATGTGGCCGAGGTCGCGCTCGACCATGCCGGGCATCAGCAGGCGGACCAGGTGCAGGACGGCCTGGATGTTGACGGCGATCTGCTCGTCGATCGCGAACTCGTCGGCGGTGAGGATGTTGCCGGTGCGGGAGACGCCCGCGTTGTTGACGAGGACGTCGATCTCCAGGCCGTCGAGGACCGCGGTGAGCGCCTCGGTGTCGGTGATGTCGACGGCGTGCGGGATGCAACCGGTCTCGTCGGCAAGGGTGTTGAGCCGGTCGGCGTTGCGGGCCACGGCGTGGACTTCGAGGCCGCGCTTGGCGAGCCGTTCGACGACCACGGCTCCGATGCCGGTCGACGCTCCGGTGACGAGGGCCGTCCTGTAGTCGGAGATGGGCATGCTGAGGGCTCCTTGCTGTGCGGGGTGGGGGGTTGTGCGGGCGTGCGGATGCCTGTTTTTCCGGGGCGGCGTCAGGCGTCGCGCAGGGGCAGGTGCGCCCGGTCCGTCACCCGGGAGACGGCGATGAGCGTGCCGAGTGCGGTGATGACGGCGTAGAAGGCCGGCATGTTGACGTTGCCCGTGCGGTCGATCAGGTAGGTCATCAGCAGGGGGGCCGTGCCGCCGAAGAGGGCGGAGGAGACGTTGTAGCCCAGGCCGTAGGCGGAGTAGCGCACACGGGTCGGGAACAGTTCGACCAGCAGGATGTGGATGACGCCTGTGTGGCCGGCGAACACCACCGCCATGACGCAGGCGCCGATGACCGCGAGGGCCACGTTGCCGGTGCCGATCAGCAGGTAACAGGGGATGCCGACGATGGCCATCGCGATGGCCGATCCGGCGAGGACCTTCTTGCGGCCGACGCGGTCGGAGAGGCGGCCCATGTAGGGGATGGCGATACAGATCGCGACCAGGCTGGAGGCGGTGACGAGGAGGCCCTGGACCTTGCCGAAGTGCAGCTCGGTGCTCATGAAGGTGGGCATGTAGCTGAACAGGACGTAGTAACCGGAGCCGTTCATCAGGGGGATGAACAGGGCCAGCAGCATGGCGCGCCGGTGCTCGGCGGAGGCGAACGCCTCCTTGAGGGGGTTCTTGGAGAGGCCGTCCTCTTCTTTCAGGCGCGTGAAGTTGGGGGTGTCGCTGATGCGCTTGCGGATGTAGATGCCGGCGATGCCGAGCGGCACGGCGAGCAGGAACGGGATGCGCCAGCCCCAGGACTCCATGCGCGCGGAGCCGAGGCCGCTGGTCATCGCGGCGGCGACCAGGGTGCCGGTGAGCAGCGCGAGGAACGAGGCGATCTGCGCGTAGCTGGTGTACAGGCCGCGCTTGCCCTCCGGGGCGTGCTCGGCGAGGAAGCTCATCGCGCCGGAGGCCTCGCCGCCGACGGAGAAGCCCTGGGCGACGCGGAGCAGGATCAGCAGGGCGGGCGCGGCGATGCCGATGCTCGCGTAGCTGGGCAGTACGCCGATGGCCGCGGTGGCGGCGCTGATCAGCAGGATGACGAAGACCAGCATGCGCTGGCGGCCGATGCGGTCGCCGAGGTGGCCGCAGATGACGGCGCCGAGGGGGCGGAAGAAGAAGGAGACGGCGTAGCCGAGGAAGACGAGCTGGACGGCGTTGTCGGAGCCGGGGAAGAAGACGGCGGCGAGCGATCCGGCCATGAAGCCGAAGATGCCGTTGTCGTAGAGCTCGGCGAAGATTCCGACGCAGCCGGCGAGGGTGACCTTGCGGGCGGTTCTGGGATCGACCGTGTTGGGGACGGGTTGAGCGGCCACGGTACTCATGGCGTCTCCTGTCTGGGCAGCAGGCGTGGGATGAGGGGCGTTACGGCTCCGTGCGGGGTGCTTCC
>NZ_JBXVPZ010000272.1:0-12928 GCF_057961495.1 Streptomyces sp. P5F9
CTCGGAGATGTGTATAAGAGACAGCGCCACGCCGTCGCCCACGTCCTCCGCCCCGTCCGCTTCCGCTTCCGCGTCCGCCTCTCCCTCCGTCACCACGTCTCCCTCTCCCTCCCGCACCACCTCCGCGCTGCCGGCCGGCTTCCGCGTGTTCAAGGCGTCGCAGGGTTTCTCCGTCGCGCTGCCGAAGGGCTGGAAGGTGGTGGAGACCCAACAGGTGTCCGGCGCCTACCGCGTCACCTTCGGCGCGACGGGCGACCCGCGCACGCTGGCCGTGACATACAGCACACAGGCGGGTCCGGACCCGGTCGCCATCTGGCGTGACGACGTCCTGCCGGGGCTGAAGCAGACCGAGGGCTTTCAGCAGATCGGCGACATCCAGGCCACCACCTACCAGGGCGACAAGGCCGCCGACCTGGAGTGGTTCTCCGGCACCGGCGACGACCGGGTGCGGACGCTCGGGCGCGGTTTCCTCATCGGCGGCGGGCGCAGTTTCTCGCTACGGTGGACGACCCCCGCCGACGAATGGAACGACGCGGCCAACCGCCAGGCATTGCAGACCTTCTTCAAGACCTTCCGACGGGCGTAGAACTGACGGCACTGGCGGCGACGCGAGGGCCGGGCACTCAAACCAACGGCAATGGGTGGATATAGGCTGCCTGTTCGCACCGTGCCTCATCACAAGCCCAGGAGAGTCCGCCTTGACCGTAGTGATCGACCAGGCCGAGACGTCTTTCACCGCTCTCGACGACGCCGGCCTCGTCGCCCGGGACGCGCACGAGTTCGGAGCCTACGCCCGCACCGGCGGCTGGGCGTTCGGCCTCAAGGTGGCGCGCAGCGTCCGGCCCGGCGGGCAGAGCGCGGACGAGACGCCGAAGGTGTCCGCGAAGGAGTTCGCCGAGCTCGCCGACTGCTCCCCCGAACGCGTGATGCGCTACTACAAGGCCTGGGACCGGGCCGCGGACGACGGTCTCGTCCCGCACTTCGAGGAGCTGGCCCCCGGCCAGGAGGTCGAACTCCCGGACGCCGACGTGTGGTTGAACTACTACGTCTCCCGTTCCAGCGCCACCTCCGAGCGCGGCACCGCCATCACCGAGGCCGCCGAGGCGGAGGGCATCCGTCCCACCAAGGCGTTGGAAGTCGCGGAGAACCCGACCGCGCTGCGCGCCGCGATCCTCGCCGACCCGTCCACCGCGCGGGCCGCCCGCCAGGCCCTGCTGGACCGCGTCCGCGAGGACCCGGAACTCCAGTCCGAGCTGGCCCGGGACGTCGTACGCACGGACGACCTGAAGAAGGCCGTAGCGACGGAGAGCCGCTCGGCGGACCGGATCGGATACGTCCGCCAGATCGCCGAATCGGGCCAGATCAAGACCCCCGCCGGCCAGACCGTCGACGCGCCCGTCGACCTGCGCCAGGAGGCCGAACGGCACCTCTCGCTCCTCGACGAGCTGGAGGACGGCGAGGACACCGGCGAGTGGGCCACCGAGGCCTACGACACGATGAAGAACCTGGTCGTCGAGGCGGTCGAGGCCGACCCCGAACTGCGCGTCCAGGAGAAGCGCACGAAGTTCTACAGCAGCCTGCAGAAGGCCACGAAGGCGTTCGAGGAGCTGACCTTCGACGACGCCCAGGACTTCTACGAGGACGACATGGTCCAGCGTCTGGAGGAACTCCAGCAGGCCATCGACAGCTGCCTCAACGCGCTGCGCAAGACCACTACTCCGGCTGAGTAGCCGTACTCATGTAGCGACTTCGGCCTTCGGACACGATGGGGCTCCCCACGACAAGGGAGCCCCATCGTGTCCGTTCCCGCTTCCGCACGCCGGCGCCGTCTGCCCGCCGCCATGGTCGCGCTGGTGATCGTCGGCATGGCCCTCTCCGCCTTGCGTCCGCACGACCGCACGACATGGTTCCTGGAGACCGTGTGGGTCTTCGTCGGACTCCCGGTGATCGTCCTGACCTGGCGCCGTTTCCCCCTGACCGGCCTGTTGTGCTGTCTGCTCGCCGCGCACGCGCTGGTCCTCGCCGTCGGCGGCCACTACACGTACGCGGAGGTACCGGCGGGCGACTGGGTCCGTGACACCTTCGGGCTCAGCCGTAATCCCTACGACCGCCTCGGCCACCTCATGCAGGGCTTCGTACCGGCCGTGCTGGTACGGGAGGTGCTCACCCGCACCTCGCCCCTGCGCGGCAGCCGCTGGCTGGCGCCGCTCACGGTGTGCGCGTGTCTCGCCTTCAGCGCCCTGTTCGAGCTGTTCGAATGGGCGGCGGCTGTGATCGGCGGGCACGGCGCGGACGCCTTCCTGGCCACTCAAGGGGATGTGTGGGACACGCAGTGGGACATGTTCTGCGCGCTGATCGGGGCCACGGTCTCGGTGCTGGTGCTCAGCCGGGTCCACGACCGCCAGATTGCGCGGCTCGGGGTCATCGGGTCGTATGCCGGTGCCGTGCCCACATGGGCAGGGCGAACCAGCACAGCAGGTACCAGGTGACCACCCCGGCGACCAGCCAGGGCACGTACCCGTCGTGGGTGGCGACCCGGAGGATCAGCAGCAGCGCGGCGGTCATCGTGGCGAGCAGCAGGACGAGGCCGACGAAGGTCATCCGGGACGCCCAGCGCACCGCCTGCGGCTTCACGCTCCGGCCGGAGACCAGGCGGTGCAGGGACACCGGGCCGACCAGGGCGCCGGTGGCGGTGGCGCCGAGGACGACGGTGACGATGTAGAGGACCTGGTTCGAGTGCTCCAGCTGGGCGTACTTCGGAGTGAAGACGACGGTCAGCAGGAAACCGAACAGGATCTGTACGCCCGTCTGCGCGACCCGGACCTCCTGGATGAGCTCGCCCCACATCCGGTCCGCTCTCTCGTCCTCGGTCTCGTCGCGTCCCGTCCGCCGCTCTTCCTCGGTCATGCGGTCCGGGTAACCGGACCGCCGACCGTTCAAACGGACCGCGGTCTACCAGCGGCCCTCGACCTGGTCCTTGATCCGGCGGTCGTAGAGGTCCCGGATCGCGGTGAGCGTGTCCTGGGACAGGGCGGGCAGCTTGGCGGCGGCCGCGTTGGCGCGGGCCTGTTCGGGTGAGCGGGCGCCGGGGATCACCGAGGTGACGCCGGGCTGGTCGATGATCCAGCGCAGGGCCAGCTGGGCCGGGGTGTACCCCTCCGGGGCGAGCGCGGAGAACTCGGCGGCGGCCTCGACACCCGTCGTGTAGTCGACGCCGGAGAAGGTCTCGCCCTGGTCGAAGGCCTCGCCGTGCCGGTTGTAGGTGCGGTGGTCGTTCTCCGGGAAGACCGTGTCCTTGGTGTACTTGCCGGACAGCAGGCCCGACGCGAGCGGCACGCGCGCGATGACGCCGACGCCCGCCTCCTGAGCGGCCGGGAGCACCTGGAGCAGGGGCTTCATGCGGAACGCGTTGAGGATGATCTGCACGCTGGTCACGTTCGGCCGGGCCATCGCGGTGAGGGCTTCCTCACAGGTCTCGACGCTGACGCCGTACCGTGCGATGCGCTCCTCGGCGACCAGGGTGTCGAGGGCGTCGAAGACCTCGTCCGAGGAGTAGACCGGCGTGGGCGGGCAGTGCAGCTGCACGAGGTCGATGCGATCGACGCCGAGGTTGCGGCGCGAACGGTCGTTCCACGCGCGGAAGTTGTCGAGGACGTAGTTCTCCGGGATCTGGTCGACGCGGCGGCCCATCTTCGTCGCGACCAGGACATGCAGATCGGGCCGGCCGCTCAGAAACGTGGCGATGGTCTGCTCGCTGCGCCCGTCGCCGTACACGTCGGCCGTGTCGAAGAAGGTCACCCCCGACTCCGCCGCCGCCTCCAGCACGGCGAGGGCTTCCTTGTCGTCGACGTCTCCCCAGTCGGCGCCCAGCTGCCAGGTGCCGAGACCGACGACGGACAGCTGCTGATTCGACCTGCCGATTACACGTTCGTCCATGCCGTCAGTCTGTCATCCGCCACTGACATGCGCGGATCGGGCTCCGCCGGGCCGCGGCCTGTGAATCTTTCACTCACACGAGTGAACCGGTTCGACAGGATGCCTACTCGTGTCAACCGGCACCTAGCGTGTGCGCGTGACCGATCATGTGGCGAACAACCTCCAGTCGGGGAACGGCGGTTCCGCTCCCTGGACCCGTCGGGGCTTCCTTCTCTACGCGGCCGCTCTGGCCGCCGTGCCCGTCCTCCTGACGGCCGATCCGGCCGTCGCGGCGGCCGAGCTGCCCGACTTCCCGGCCGATGTCGACCTCTACCGCTCGGCGTACCGGAACTGGGTCGGCGAGATCACCGCCGACGGACTGTGGGCGTGCGCTCCGGCCGACCCGGGCCAGGTGGTGGCGGTCGTCAACTGGGCCTGGCAGCACGGCTGGCGGGTCCGCGCCCGCGGCTCCTCGCACGGCTGGTCACCGCTCACGATCGAGTCCGGTACGACGTCCGACGCGCCGGTGCTGCTGGTCGACACCGCCCCGCACCTGACCGGAATGGCCCTGGACTCCGTCTCGGCGGTGCGGGCCGGTACGGGTGTCACCCTGGAGGCGCTGCTCACGTTCCTGGAGGGGCACGGCCTCGGTCTCACCGCCTCGCCCGCGCCCGGCGACCTGACGCTCGGCGGCGCCCTGGCCATCGACGCGCACGGCACGGCCGTACCGGCGAACGGCGAGGAGCGGACAGCCGGGCACACGTTCGGCTCGCTCAGCAATCTGGTGCTGTCGCTGACGGCGGTGGTGTGGGACACGTACACCGGCGCGTACGTTCTGCGCACCTACACGCGCGACGAGGCGGACTGCGCCGCGCTGCTCACGCATCTGGGGCGGTCGCTGGTCACCGAGGTCGTACTGCGGGCCGGGGCGAACGCCAACCTGCGGTGCGTCAGCCGTACGGACATTCCGGCCACCGAGTTGTTCGCGGCGCCCGGGTCCGGCGGGCGGACCTTCGCGAGCTTTCTGGACGCGTCGGGGCGGGCCGAGGCGATCTGGTTCGCGTTCACCGAGTTCCCCTGGCTGAAGGTCTGGAGCGTCGAGCCGACCCGGCCGCTCACCTCGCGGCGCGTCTCGTCGCCGTACAACTATCCGTTCTCCGACAACGTGCCGGCCCTGGTCGCGGATCTCGTCGGGCGGATCCTGTCCGATGCCGCGTGGTATCTGGCGCCGGTGCTCGGCAACGCCCAACTCGACGTGGCCGCACTGGGGCTGACGACGACGCTGTCGACGGACATCTGGGGGCCGTCGAAGAACACGCTGCTCTACGTCAGGCCGACGACACTGCGGGAGACCGCGAACGGCTATGCGGTGCTCACCACCCGGGCCCAAGTGCAGCACGTGGTACACGAGTTCACGGAGTTCTACCGGGAGCGGCTCGCCGCGTACGCCGCGCTCGGCCGCTTTCCCGTCAACGGCACCGTCGAGATCCGGGTGACCGGCCTCGACCACCCCGCCGATGCCGAACTCACCGGCGCCCGCGCCCCGTTGCTGTCCGCGCTGCGGCCGAGCGCCGAGCACCCCGAGTGGGACACGGCGGTCTGGCTGGACGTGCTGACACTGCCCGGCACGCCGTACGCGGAGGAGTTCCTGCGGGAGTTGGAGCAGTTCCTGCTTCGCTCGTACGACGGTACGGACGCGCTGACCCGGGTCGAGTGGTCGAAGGGCTGGGCCTACACCGAGCAGGCCGCGTGGAGCGACGAGGAGGTGCTGGGCACGGCGATCCCGGGCTCGTTCGGGGAGACGGTATGGGGGCAGGCGGCCGGGACCTTCGACCGGCTGGACCCGCACGGGGTGTTCGGGAACGCCTTCCTGGACCGGCTGTTCGGGTAGGACTGACTAGGCTGTCTCCGGGTCCTTGAGCTGGGGAGAGTCGTGAGCAGTTGGTCCACCGCGCTGACGAAGGCGGGCATCACCGACCCGCGGCTGCGGCGTGCCTACGACGCCCAACGTCGGCTCGTCCGCAGGTTCGCGCCGCACGAATACACCGCGGTACGTCTGCTGTTGCCGGCGGAGCTGCATCCGCCGGCCGTCGCTGCGGTGGCCTACATGCACGCGACCGACGAACTGATCGACACCGGTGACGTGGCCGTCCGTACGGCGACCCTCGCATCCTGGGACGCCGAGACCACTGCCGTCCTTGAGAGCGGTGAACTGCCCGCCAACTACACCCTGTTGGCGCTCCGGGACACTACGCGCCGTCGCCCGTACCTGGCCGCCCGGGTGCGGGCCTTCCTCGACGGCGCCACGGTCGAGGCGAGTTGGACGGGCTTCGCGACGGAGGCCGACTTCCAGGCGTACGTGGACAGTTACGCGCTGCCCGCCCTGATGCTCACCGCGTCGCTGCTCGCGCCCGACCCCGACGCCGGACCCGGCGATCCGTATGTCCGGGGATGCCGGGCCCTGATCGAGGGCCTGCAGCGCGCCGACTTCCTGGCGGATCTCGCGGAGGACGCCGAGGACGGCCGTATCGGCATCCCGGAGGACGAACTGGTCCGGCACGGGCTGAAGTTCGAGGATCTGCGGAGCAGGTCCGAGGCGTGTGAGCCCGCGTTGGAGCGGCTGGTCATGGAGCAGGCCGATCTGGCCGAGGCCACGCTCACGGAGGGCCGTCGGCTTCCCGCACTCGTCGCGCCCGGGTACCGGCCGTTTCTCGACGCCCTGATCGCCGTCCAGGAACTGCGGCTCCACGCGGTGCGCCGCGAGGGCGGCAGGCTCCTGCGGCGCGGGGCGAGTCCGGCTGCTCTCGCCTCCTTGCGTGTCCTGGTCCGGCAGTACCGTCGCGCACGGGCGGAGCGACGCCGGACGCGCTAGCTCAGCGGGGCGTCAACTGGGCCTGCACGGTGGGTCCGTAGCGGTTCACGACGGTGTCGATCGCGGTCGCGCGCAGTTGGGTGCCACGGGCGATGCCGTACATGACGCCGAGGCCGAGGATGGTCGCCACGGCGAGTTCGGCGCGCAGGGCGGTGTCCGGGCCGGAGAGGCGCCCGGCGAGGCGGTCGACCACCTGCGTGCGGAAGTTGACGCGCAGGATGTCGCCGTGGTCGCCCTGGAGGGGCGCGAACGCGATGCGCAGCAGCGGGTCGGCGCCGCGCTCGCGCTGGCTGACCAGGACGTGCCGGACCATGTGGCGGCCGAGTTCGTCGAGCGGGGCGTCGAGGAGGTCCTCCGCGTCGGTCTCGAAGGACATGACGCGGGCGAAGAGGGCGTCCTTGTTTCCGAAGTACTTGAGGATCAACGGGGCGCTGACACCGGCGCGTTCGGCGACGGCCTTGAGGGTGATGTCGGCGTGCGCGTTGCGCGCGAGGAGATAGCGGGCGGCCCGGAGGATGGCCGCCTTGGTCGCCTCGGCGTCCCGGCGTGCGGGCGGGGACGCGGTGGGTGGAGTGGTGCTCACGGCACTCATGCTCCCTCCAACGCCTCGTCCCGCGCGCCCTCGGCACCCTCGCGGGCGAGCCGCGTGTCGTCGGGAGCGGGGTCGCCCGGGATGGTCAGGGCCGCCGCGCTCGCCACCAGGGCGATCACGCCCGCGATGCCGAACGCCATCAGGTATCCGTGCAGCGTGGGCAGCGGGAGCCCGCCGACCAGGCTGGTGTGGTGCACGAGTACGGCGGCCACCACGGCGCTGGAGACGGCCTGGCCGATGGTGCGCATCAGGACGTTGACGCCGTTGGCGGACGCTGTCTGGCCGGCCGGGACGGCGCGCAGGATGAGGGTGGGCAGCGCCGAGTAGGCGAAGGTGGTGCCGGTGGCCACGACCGTCGCGCCGAGGATGATCGTCCACAGGTCACGGCTGTCGGCGATGCGCACCACATAGCCGAGCGCGATGATCGCGGCGCCGAGGGCGAGCGTGATGCGCGGGCCGCGGGCCGCCGAGATCCGGGCCGAGACGGGTGAGAGCAGCAGCATGGTGATGCCGCCGGGCAGCAGGCACAGGCCGGTCTGGACGATGGACAGCCCGAGCCCGTACCCGGTCGCCTTGGGCGCCTGCACCAGCTGGGCGGTGACGAGGGAGTTGGCGTAGAACGCGAACCCGGTCAGCAGGGCCGCCACATGGGACAGGCCCACCCTCGGCTTGGACACCAACCGCAGGTCGACCAGCGGCTGTTCCACCCGGAGTTGCTGCCACCACCACAGCCCGAACACGACGACCGTGGCGAGGAACAGCGCCAGGATCCGCGGACTGCCCCACCCCCATTGGCCGCCCTGCGACACCCCGAGCAGCAGACACACCAGTCCTACGGCGAGTCCCAGCGTGCCGAGCACGTCGAAGCGGCCCGGCGAACGGACGGGCGACTCGCGCACCGCCCACCAGATCCCGCACACGCCGATCGCGCCGAGGGCGCTGGTCGCCCAGAACATGACGTGCCAGTTGGCGTACTGCACGATCAGCGCCGCGAGCGGCAGTCCGAGCGCGGCGCCGATACCGACCGTGGAACTCATCAGGGCCACCGCGCCGCCCCGGCGCTCCGGGGGCAGCTCGTCGCGCAGGATGCTGATCGACAGGGGGACCACGGCGGCTGCGGCGCCTTGCAGGGCGCGGGCGAAGATCAGGACGCGGATGTCGGAGGACAGGGCGCACATGACCGAGCCCACGGTCATGAGGCCGAGGGCGCTCGTCAGGACCCGCCGCTTGCCGTACATGTCGCCGGCCCGGCCGAGCACGGGGGTGAGGACGGCGCCGGAGAGCAGGGTCGCGGTGACCATCCAGGAGACGGCGCCCGCGGAGGAGTGGGTCAGCCGGGGCAGGGACGGCAGCAGCGGGACGACCACGGTCTGCATGACCGCCATGAGGATCCCGCCGAACGCCAGCACCGGAACGGTGAGCCGGTCCCGGAAGGGAGTCCGCCCGGCGAGGCCGCCGGACGGGTCGGGTATCGGGACGGGCTGGCCCATGGGCACTCCAGCTGGCATGAAAAAAGAAGGTGAATGACTATTCACCTTAACTGGTGAATAGTCATTCACCCAACCTTCCCTGGCCGCTCGCGGAAGCCGGACCGCTCCGGAGGGTGCCCTACTTGCGCGAGGCGAGCGCCCGCGCGTGCACGGTCCGCGCGACCTTGGGCCCGAGCCAGCGCTTGAACCGGCGCAGCGCCTCCAGCCGCCCTGCCGCCTTGTCGATGCCGTAGTACACCTGCGGCGGGACGTACGGCAGCAGGGGCGAGTGACGCTGGCCGAGCAGGGCGAACATGCGGTGCGGGGGCAGGTGGATGTAGCGCTGGAGGTTCTCGTACCACTGGGCGCTGTAGCGGGCCGCGCTCTGGATGGACAGCAGGGCGGATCTACGGCGCTGTTCGTAGGCGGCGAGGGCCTGCGGCAGCTCGGTGTGGTCGCGCAGGGCGTCGGCGAGCGCGATGGCGTCCTCCAGGGCGAGGGTGGTGCCGGCGCCGATGGAGTAGTGGGTGGTGTGGGCGGCGTCGCCGAGCAGGACGAGGTTGCCGCGGTGCCAGGTGCGGTTGGTCAGCGTGCGGAAGTTCAGCCACTGGGCGCTGCCGTCGGCCGAGGCGCGGCCGATCAGGGAGTGACCGTCGAGGATGTCGGCGAACAGCTTCTCCAGCAGGGCGAGTCCGTCGGCCTCGGCCGCGGTGTCGAGGCCGAGGCCGGTCCAGGTCCCGGGGGCGCACTCGATGACGCAGGTGCTGCCCTCGGGGCCGAACGCGTAGCCGTAGCACCAGATCCAGCCGTGGTCGGTCTCCACGAAGGCGAAGGTGAAGGAGCCGAAGACCTTGCTGGTGCCGAGCCAGATGTACTGGTTGCGGCCGGGTGTGAGTTCGGCGCCGAAGTGGTCGGCGTGGCGGGTGCGCAGCGCGCTGTTGACACCGTCGGCGGCCACGATCAGATCGGCGTCGGGCAGGTCGTCGGCGGTCACCTCGCACTCGAACTCCAGCCGCACGCCCAGGGATCGGGCCCGTTCGGCGAGGATCTTGAGGAGTCGGTGACGGCCGATGCCGTGGCCTTCGTCCCCGGGTTGAGTGGTCGTCAGGTCCCGGATGCGGGCGACGCCGTCGCTCCAGCGCACCGAGTGCTCGTCGACGGCCCGCGCGGACTCCGGGTCGTACTCCCGGAGTTGGTCGAGCAGCCCACGCCAGTACGTCACGCCCCAGCCATAGGTCGAACCCTCGGGATTGCGCTCGTAGACGGTGATGTCGTGGGACGGGTCCTGACGCTTCAGCAGGATCGAAAGATACAGACCGGCGGGCCCGCCTCCGACACAGGCGACCTTCACGCGCACACCCCTGGAGATTACTCAAAGTGGTCAATTGGAACCGCAGAGTAGCAGGCCGAGGGCGCGGGAAAGTCCCATCGGCCTCGGGACTCGAAGACCGATGGGACGCGTCGAGCGGGCGGGGGGCTTACGCCTCGGCCGTGGCGCACTCCGGGTGGCCCCAGCCCTGGGGGTTCTTGCTGATGGGCTCACCGGCCGCGTACGCGCGACCGCACAGGCAGCGGCCGGGGAACTTGGCCTTGATGGTGCGAGAGGCCGAACCGGCGCTCTTGCGGGGCGACTTGGCGCCGCCGGAACGGGCGGGCTTCTTCGGGGTGTCGGGCGAGGGGGGCGGTTCCGGGGAACCGAGGTCACTGCCCGCGGGCTCCTGGACGATGGCCGCCTGGCTGGCCGCGCGGTCGGCGAAGTCGTTCAGCGGGTCGCCGTCGACCTGGTGGGCGGGGACGTAGCGGAACTCGACCGAGCGGCCGCCGAGGAGTTCGTCGATCCGGACGACCAACTCCTGGTTGGCGACGGGCTTTCCGCCGGAGGTCTTCCAGCCGTTGCGCTTCCAGCCGGGCAGCCAGGTGGTGACCGCCTTCATGGCGTACTGCGAGTCCATGCGGATCTCCAGCGGTACGTCCGGTGCGGTGGCCGTCAACAGGCGCTCCAGCGCGGTGAGTTCGGCGACGTTGTTGGTGGCCTTGCCGAGCGGCCCCGCCTCCCAGCGGGCCGGGCTCTCCTTGTCGTCCGAGACGACCCACGCCCAGGCGGCCGGCCCGGGATTCCCCTTCGAAGCCCCGTCGCACGCGGCCACCACACGTTCACGCATGCGCCCGATCATGCCATGGCCGCGCGAGGGGCTCGGCGTCGCCCTCGGTGAGCGGGGCCGGTTCGAGAGGCGGTGTACGTGACGGGGACGGCGGCCTGCGCGGTCGTGCTGGCCGCGAGCGCGGCGCTGCCCGCCGACGCCCGGGTGCTGACATGGGGTGCGCCGGCCGTCGTCTACCTGGTCGGGTTCGTGGCCGTCATCGGGAGGGCCATCCCGGAACATGTGGTCGCGCTCAGCGTGACCGACGCGCTCACCGACCGGTTCGGGCTGTTCATCATCATCGTGCTCGGCGAGAACGCGACCGGGGTGGTCGAGAATGGCTCACGAGCCGACCAACGCGCTCACCCTCGCCGTCGGACTGGTCGCCGTGGTCGTCGGGTTCGGCGCGTGGTGGACCTACTTCGACTTCGCCGGACACCGGCTGCCGCGGCCCACGCGCGCGTGCGCCCTGCGGTGGATGGTGGTCCATCTGCCGATCACGGCCGCGGTGGCCGCCATGGGCGCCGTGATGGTCGGCCTCGTCGAGCACGCCCACGACAGCCGGACGCCCGCGGCCACGGCCTGGGTGCTCTGCGGAGGCGCGGCCGTCGTGCTCTGCGCGACGATGGTGCTCGCGGCGTACACGCGCCACTGGAACGAGAACCTCGGGCTCTACCGGCCCCTGGCCCGAACAGCCATCAGGGCATGGCTCGACGACCCTTCTGTCACGAAGGCCGACCTGGTCGACGCGGCCGTGGCCTGCGCTCCCGCCTGGTGGGCGGCCGACGGGAGCTGATCGACGACCGGCCGGGCTACACGTCCGTGCTCGTGGGCATCTCTCCCTGGGTCGTGTTCACGTCGATCACTGTGAACGCGGCGCCCTGCGGATCGCTCAGGGCCGCGAACCGCCCGAAGGGACTGTCCATGGGGCCGAAGCGCACGATGCCGCCGAGCTCGGTGGCCTTGGCGACGGCCTCGTCGCAGTCGGGGACGGTGAAGTACACGTTGACGTACGACGGCACCTCGGGCGGGAACTCGTCGCCCATCGCCATCCGGCCCAGCACCGTCTCGTCGCCGACGTTGTACATC
Organism: Streptomyces sp. P5F9; assembly: GCF_057961495.1. NCBI lineage: Bacteria > Bacillati > Actinomycetota > Actinomycetes > Kitasatosporales > Streptomycetaceae > Streptomyces > Streptomyces sp. P5F9. The sequence goes on from NZ_JBXVPZ010000272.1 coordinate 12,079, forward strand.
CGGTAGTCCATGCCGCCGCCGTCCATCTGCTTCTGCGCGTACGGGAAGACCGCCGCGAAGAACGTGTCCGCCTTCGCGGGTTCGCGGGTGAAGACCTCGGCCCAGGCGTAGGCGCCGGGCACGCCCGTGGCCTCGAAGCCCTCGTGGGCGGCGCCCTGCCAGACGCCGAAGACGGCGCCGCTGGGCTCACTGGCCAGGCACATCGTGCCGAAGTCGCCGACCTTCATCGGCTCCATGAGCACCTGCCCGCCGTTCTCGCGGATCTTCGCCGCGGTGGCCGCCGCGTCCGATGACGCGAGGTACAGGCACCACTGCGACTGCCCCTCCGCTCCCGGCATCGGCGGTACGACGGCTGCGACCGCCTTGTCGTCGACGAAGGCCTGGGTGTAGTTGCCGTACTCCGACGACGCGTCGCCGAAGGTCCAGCCGAGGACCTCGCCGTAGAAGCGCTTGGCTCCGTCGACGTCGCTGAACATCGCGTCGGCCCAACAGGGCGTTCCCTCAGGTTGTACGGCCATGATCGCAGCCCTCTCGGATAGGTCGGGTTGTCCGAATTCTCACGCTAGTCACCCGGAGAGCAGGACGCGCGCCGAACGCCGCCGTCAGTTCCACACTGGACGCATGGCGGATACGACGAGGATGCGCGCGTGGGCCGTGACCGAGCCGGGTCCCGTCGAGGGGGGCTCTCTCCAGCTCGTGGAGAAGCCGGTGCTCGTACCTGGGGATGACGAGCTGCTCGTGCACGTGCGCGCGTGCGGGGTGTGCCGGACCGATCTGCACGTCACCGAGGGGGATCTGCCGGTGCTCCGCCCGGGGGTGACTCCGGGCCACGAGGTGGTCGGGGTGGTGG
>NZ_JBXVPZ010000273.1:0-12921 GCF_057961495.1 Streptomyces sp. P5F9
TCCCCCTACACCCACTCCGTCCTCACCCAGAACGACCAGCACAAGAAGCGCCGCCGGAACAGGCTCCTCGGGCTGCTCGCGGTCGTCTTCGTGGCGGCCGTGGGTACGGCCGGCCTTCTCGCGGCAAAGGGCGACGACAAGAAGAAGGCGACGACCGACAACGCCCCCGCGGCGAGCCTGGGACGCCTCGACGTCCGGGACACGGCCGAGAAGAAGCCCGCCACCACCACCGGTGACATGGCGTTCCGCTTCTCGATCGACGACGCGGCCGCCGGCGAACACACCGAGATGCCGGGCACCTGGGCCACCGACAAGATCCTCGCCAAGGGCATCAACCAGACACTGGCCGGCTTCAGGACAGGCACCGACGCGGCACCGGGCGACGAGGTGTGGAAACTCCGCCTGGCCGGCCCGATCTGCGGCTACACCCGCCGTGTGACCGGCGAGAACCGTACCGCCGTCGTCTTCAGGGACAGCAAGGACAAGGCGTCCCTCTGCGACCACGTCGCCTTCTTCGACCTCGACGACGGCAAGCAGATCTGGGAGCACGAGTTCCCCGTCTCCACGATCGGCGACGAACCGGGCACCCCGACGGACAGCGCCGTCCAGGACACCCCGAGCGTCACCCTGACCCACGCCACCGTGACCGTCACCTGGGGCGGCGGCACGGACGCGTACGACATGGACACCGGCGAGCGGACCTGGCGTACGACCGAGTCCGGCTCGTGCCAGGACATGGGGGCCGCGGGCGGACGCGCCCTGCTCGTGCGCCTCGAATGCTGGGACGACAGCACGACCGCAGCCTCGTGGCAGACGATCACCTACAAGGTGCGCAAGGTCGATCCCGGCACGGGCAAGGAGAAGTGGACGTACGCCGGGACCAAGGGCCTCCGGGATCTCGAACTGCCGTCGAGCGATCCGCCCGTCGTCGCCGTCTCGGCGGGGGAGACGGGCTTCACCGAGCTGCTCTCCCTGGACGACCGGGGCACGGTGCGCGCCACGATCGGCCTGACCAGCGGCAGCTACGTCGGTGACTGCTCCGACGCGGTCGACTACCTCGTCGTCGACGACTGCCAGACCATCGCCGTCGGCCTCGGCCAGGTCTTCGTCCGGAGCAAGGAGGCGGGCGCCCCGCACAACTCGAACTGGATCATCGGCTTCGACCTGGCGACCGGGAAGACGACGGAGAAGTTCGAGTCCGGGCCCGACTCCCTGCTGTATCCGCTGCGCGTGAGCGGCAGCCGGCTCCTCGCGCTGCGGATGAGCGACGACCGCATCTCCCCGTCGGCACTCGTCAGCCTCGACCCGAAGACCGGCAAGGAGACCCCGTACCTCTACTTCGGGGTACCGACGGACGCCGACACCCTCACGACCCTCGACGCGAACGACATCCTCGTCCAGGACGGCCGGCTGTACTTCGCGGCCCACGCGGCGGACGGTCCCAGCAGCGGCAAGGCGTGGATCTGGCTGGTCCTGGGCATCGGGAGCAGCGCCACGAAACAGTGACGGCAAGTGGCGGTGACAGCAGAAGGGGCGGCACGCGCACGCGTGCCGCCCCTTCTGCCTGCGTACGGCCGTACGACTACTGCTGCTCCTCCGGAGCCGGCTCCAGGTCGAACTCCCCGTCCCGGGCGCCCAGCACGAAGGCCGTCCACTCCGCCTCCGTGTACCGCAGCACGGTGTCGGGGTCGAGCGACGAGCGCATGGCCACCGCGCCGTCGGGCAGGTCGGCGATCTCGACGCGCTCCTCGTGGTCCTCCGTGCCCGGCGCGCTGCGCCACTCGACACCCGAGATGTCGAGGGCGTACAGCTCGTCCCGCTCCCGCTCCTTGCGTGCCTTGATCTCCTGCTCCGTCTCCGCCATGGCGAAGCGACCCCTTCCGGACGAACCGACGTGTTCCACGCTTCCATCCATGGAAGGCTCGTTCCATCCACGGACGGAAGTCACCCTAGTGGCCGTATCCGCCCCGGTCAGGGCCCTTCACGGAGCTGGACCGAGGTGTCCCCCCAGGCTGGTACGCTGTGTAGCGGCCGTTTGTGTACGCACCCCCGGAGCTCACGCTCTGGAGGCAGCGCCCAGCGGATCCCGCCTCCCGAGTCACGGAAGCTCCCCTGAGAAGTGGACCAGGGGCACTCGGTGGCACATCTCAGACTACGAGGAGTACGCGTGTCGCTCGACGCCGCTACGAAGAAGCAGCTCATCAGTGAGTTCGGTCAGAAGGAGGGCGACACCGGCTCCCCCGAGGTCCAGGTCGCCATGCTCTCGCGCCGTATCTCGGACCTGACCGAGCACCTCAAGACCCACAAGCACGACCACCACTCCCGTCGTGGTCTGCTGATCCTGGTCGGTCAGCGCCGCCGGCTGCTCCAGTACCTGGCCAAGAAGGACATCCAGCGCTTCCGTGCGCTGGTCGACCGCCTGGGCATCCGCCGCGGTGCGGCGGGCGCCAAGTAGGACGCCGTGAAGGGAGCGGTTCCCGAAACGATCGGGAGCCGCTCCCTTTGCCGTACATGCGGATTGCCCGTACGTACGGAAACGTGCGGAGTGTCACTCACGCTTTGTAGTGTGGTAGCACAACGCAGGACGCACGACCCAGCATGACCTTGCACGACACCGCACGACCACGTGCGACAGAGCACGACCACGAAGAGGAGAAGCGCGCCTCGCCGCCGCCGGTCCTCGGTAGTGGCCCCCGGGGATGAAGCCCCGGGTGCTTCGATCGAAGACCGGCCCGCACCAGACAGCGCTTCTCCGCCACCGTCCCCCCGCCACACGGGCGGGGAGGGACGAAAGACGACAAGTAACGGAGAAAACGCTAGTGGAGAACGAGACCCACTACGCCGAGGCCGTCATTGACAACGGCACTTTCGGCACCCGCACCATCCGCTTCGAGACGGGCCGCCTGGCCAAGCAGGCCGCCGGCTCCGCCGTCGCGTACCTGGACGACGACACCATGGTGCTGTCGGCCACCACCGCCTCCAAGAACCCCAAGGACCAGCTCGACTTCTTCCCCCTCACGGTGGACGTCGAGGAGCGGATGTACGCCGCCGGCAAGATCCCCGGCAGCTTCTTCCGCCGTGAGGGCCGCCCCTCCGAGGACGCGATCCTCACCTGTCGGCTGATCGACCGCCCGCTGCGCCCGTCCTTCAAGAAGGGCCTGCGCAACGAGATCCAGGTCGTCGCCACGATCATGGCCCTCAACCCCGACCACCTGTACGACGTCGTGGCGATCAACGCCGCCTCCGCGTCCACGCAGCTGGCCGGTCTGCCCTTCTCCGGCCCGGTCGGCGGCGTCCGCGTCGCGCTGATCAACGGCCAGTGGGTCGCGTTCCCGACGCACACCGAGCTTGAGGACGCCGTCTTCGACATGGTCGTCGCCGGTCGCGTCCTGGAGGACGGCGACGTCGCGATCATGATGGTCGAGGCCGAGGCCACCGAGAAGACCATCCAGCTGGTCGCAGGCGGCGCCGAGGCGCCCACCGAGGAGGTCGTCGCCTCCGGCCTGGACGCCGCGAAGCCCTTCATCAAGGTGCTCTGCAAGGCCCAGTCCGACCTCGCCGCGAAGGCCGCCAAGCCGACCGGCGAGTTCCCGATCTTCCTCGACTACCAGGACGACGTCCTGGAGGCCCTCACCGCCGCCGTCCGCCCGGAGCTCGCCTCCGCGCTGACCATCGCCGGCAAGCAGGACCGCGAGGCCGAGATCGACCGCGTCAAGACTCTCGCCGCCGAGAAGCTCCTCCCGGAGTTCGAGGGCCGCGAGAAGGAGATCTCCGCCGCGTACCGCTCGCTGACCAAGTCCCTGGTCCGTGAGCGCGTCATCAAGGAGAAGAAGCGCATCGACGGCCGCGGTGTCACCGACATCCGCACCCTGGCCGCCGAGGTCGAGGCCATCCCGCGCGTGCACGGTTCCGCGCTGTTCGAGCGTGGCGAGACCCAGATCCTGGGCGTCACCACCCTCAACATGCTCCGCATGGAGCAGCAGCTGGACACCCTCTCCCCGGTGACCCGCAAGCGCTACATGCACAACTACAACTTCCCGCCGTACTCCGTCGGCGAGACCGGCCGCGTCGGCTCCCCGAAGCGCCGCGAGATCGGCCACGGAGCGCTCGCCGAGCGCGCCCTGGTCCCGGTCCTGCCGACGCGCGAGGAGTTCCCCTACGCGATCCGTCAGGTGTCCGAGGCCCTCGGCTCGAACGGCTCGACGTCCATGGGCTCGGTCTGCGCCTCCACCATGTCGCTGCTGAACGCCGGTGTGCCCCTCAAGGCCCCCGTCGCCGGTATCGCCATGGGCCTGATCTCCCAGGAGATCAACGGCGAGACGCACTACGTCGCCCTCACCGACATCCTCGGTGCGGAGGACGCCTTCGGCGACATGGACTTCAAGGTCGCCGGCACCAAGGAGTTCGTCACCGCCCTCCAGCTCGACACCAAGCTGGACGGCATCCCCGCCTCCGTCCTGGCCGCCGCTCTCAAGCAGGCCCGTGACGCCCGCCTCCACATCCTCGACGTGATGATGGAAGCGATCGACACGCCGGACGAGATGTCCCCGAACGCCCCGCGGATCATCACCGTCAAGATCCCCGTGGACAAGATCGGCGAGGTCATCGGCCCGAAGGGCAAGATGATCAACCAGATCCAGGAGGACACCGGCGCCGAGATCACGATCGAGGACGACGGCACCATCTACATCGGTGCCCAGGTCGGCTCGCAGGCCGAGGCCGCCCGCGCCACGATCAACTCCATCGCCAACCCGACCATGCCGGAGGTCGGCGAGCGCTACCTGGGTACGGTCGTCAAGACCACCACCTTCGGCGCGTTCGTGTCGCTGCTCCCGGGCAAGGACGGTCTGCTGCACATCTCGCAGATCCGCAAGCTCGCCGGCGGCAAGCGCGTGGAGAACGTCGAGGACGTCGTCGGCGTGGGCCAGAAGGTCCAGGTCGAGATCGCCGAGATCGACTCCCGCGGCAAGCTCTCCCTGATCCCCGTCATCGAGGGTGAAGAGAACGCTGAGGACGACAAGAAGGACGACGACGACAAGTGACGTCGACCAGCACCACGACGACGGCCCGCACCTCCCCGGAGGCGCGGGCCGTCGCCCGTACCCAAACCCTCATCCAGGGCACCAACGGCATCGGCACGGTCCGTAAGACCACCCTCCCGGGCGGCCTGCGCATCGTCACCGAGACGCTGCCCTCGGTCCGCTCCGCGACCTTCGGCATCTGGGCACACGTGGGCTCCCGCGACGAGACACCGTCCCTGAACGGCGCCACGCACTACCTGGAGCACCTCCTCTTCAAGGGCACGCACAAGCGCAGCGCGCTGGACATCTCCTCCGCGATCGACGCGGTCGGCGGCGAGATGAACGCGTTCACGGCGAAGGAGTACACGTGCTACTACGCGCGCGTGCTCGACACCGACCTGCCGCTCGCCATCGACGTCGTCTGCGACATGCTGACCGGCTCCCTCATCCGTGAGGACGACGTCAACGTCGAGCGCGGCGCCATCCTCGAAGAGATCGCCATGACGGAGGACGACCCGGGCGACTGTGTGCACGACCTGTTCGCGCGCACGATGTTCGGCGACAACCCCCTCGGCCGCCCCGTCCTCGGCACGGTCGACACCGTCAACGCCCTCACCGCGGACCGCATCCGCCGCTTCTACAAGAAGCACTACGACCCGACCCACCTCGTGGTCGCGGCCGCCGGCAACATCGACCACGACAAGGTCGTACGACAGGTCCGCGCGGCCTTCGACAAGGCGGGCGCCTTCCGCACTCCCGAGGCGGCACCCATCGCCCCGCGCGACGGCCGCCGCGTGCTGCGCTCCACGGGCAAGGTCGAGCTGATCGGCCGCAAGACCGAGCAGGCGCACGTCGTCCTCGGCATGCCGGGCCTGGCCCGCACCGACGAGCGCCGCTGGGCGCTGGGGGTCCTCAACACGGCCCTCGGCGGCGGCATGTCGTCCCGCCTCTTCCAGGAGGTCCGGGAGAAGCGCGGCCTGGCCTACAGCGTGTACTCGTACACGTCCGGCTTCGCCGACTGCGGCCTCTTCGGCGTCTACGCGGGCTGCCGGCCCTCGCAGGTCCACGACGTGCTGAAGCTCTGCCGCGACGAACTCGACCAGGTCGCCGAACACGGCCTGTCCGACGACGAGATCGGCCGCGCCGTCGGCCAGCTCCAGGGCTCCACCGTCCTGGGCCTCGAAGACACGGGCGCGCTGATGAACCGCATCGGCAAGAGCGAGCTGTGCTGGGGCGAGCAGATGTCCGTCGACGACATGCTGGCCCGGATCGCGTCGGTCACCCCGGACGAGGTCCGCGAGGTCGCCCGCGAGATCCTGGGACAGCGGCCCTCGCTGTCGGTCATCGGCCCGCTCAAGGACAAGCAGGCGGCCCGACTGCACGACGCCGTCGCTTAACACCCGCCTTCGGAACCCGTATCCGGTAAGGAAGCAAGAACGATGAGCAAGCTGCGCGTGGCGGTCCTCGGTGCCAAGGGCCGGATCGGCGCCGAGGCGGTACGAGCCGTCGAGGCCGCCGAGGACATGGAACTGGTGGCCGCCCTGGGCCGGGGCGACTCCCTGGAGGCGCTCACGGCTTCGGGCGCCCAGGTGGTGGTCGAACTGACCACCCCTGCCTCGGTGATGGACAACCTCGACTTCTGCGTACGGCACGGTATCCACGCGGTCGTCGGCACCACCGGCTGGACAGAAGAACGCCTCGCGCAGCTGACCGGCTGGCTGGACGCCTCCCCGGAGACGGGCGTCCTCATCGCGCCCAACTTCTCCATCGGCGCCGTACTGACCATGAAGTTCGCGCAGATCGCCGCGCCCTACTTCGAGTCGGTCGAGGTCATCGAACTGCACCACCCGAAGAAGGTCGACGCCCCGAGCGGTACGGCCACGCGCACGGCTCAGCTCATCGCGGAGGCCCGGGCCAAGGCGGGCTCGGCCCCCGCGCCGGACGCCACGACGACGGCCCTGGACGGCGCGCGGGGTGCGGACGTCGACGGGATCCCCGTCCACTCCGTCCGGCTGCGCGGCCTGCTGGCCCACCAGGAGGTCCTGCTGGGCGGCGAGGGCGAGACGCTGACCGTCCGCCACGATTCGCTCCACCACAGCAGCTTCATGCCGGGCATCCTGCTCGGCGCCCGCCGCGTGGTGACGACCCCGGGCCTCACCTTCGGCCTGGAGCACTTCCTGGACCTGGGCTGACATGCGCGCCAAACTCACCTACGCCGTCACGGCCGCCGTCCTGGTCTTCTACTTCGTCCTGGTCGGCAGCCGCGGCGTCATGCTCATACAGTCGGGCACGGTCATCACCGTCACCTTCGGGATCGCGGTCCTGATCCTGCCGGTGATCGGCATCTGGTTCCTCTGGAAGAACACCCAGTTCGTCCGCAACGCCAACAAGCTCGCCGCCGAACTCGACGCCGAAGGCGGCCTGCCCGTCGACGAGTTGAGGCGCACCGCAGGCGGCCGCATCGACCGCGACTCCGCCGACGAGGTCTTCGCCAAGCGCAAGGCCGAGACGGAGGCGGCCCCCGACGACTGGCGCAGCTGGTTCCGTCTCGCCGTCGCCTACCACGACGCCCGCGACACCCCGCGCGCCCGCAAGGCGATGCAGCGCGCGATCGCCCTGCACGACGGCCGCCCCGTCCAGGCCTGACCCATAGGGCGACACACAGCCGCACGCCGAAGGGGCCGACCCGCACTCACTGCGGACCGGCCCCTTCGGCATACGACTGCTCGGCTTACGGCTGCTGTCGGGCGGTCAGCTTCGCCGGTACTCGTCGGACCACACCTCGACCGAGTCCGCGGCCCGGTCGAAGGAGGAGGCCCGCGCCACGAAGTCGATGTCGTGCGTGGTCAGCAGCGCGGTCACGTCCTCCGGAGCACGGTCCTTGCGTACGAGGACCAGCGCCTGCCCCTGCACCGTGCGCGGCAGTCCGAGCCAGCGCACCGGCTGCTGCACCGTGCGCACGGCGACGACCCGGTCCCACCGCACCGTCAGGGTGAAGAGGAACCGCACCCGGCGCAGCCCGCGCGCGCTCACCCACACGCCCATGCGCAGCAGCCGCAGGGCACAGAGGATGACGGCCACCGCGATACCGAGGATCACCGCGGCCTCGGACCGCGAGCCGGTCAACGCGATGATGACCGCGGCGAACAGCACGTACGACGCGAGCAGCAGCACGAGCGCCGCCACCGCCACCCGCCAGGGTCCGGGCCGGTAGGGGCGCCGCCAGCGGTCGCGGTCGTCGAACGGCAGCGCGAGCTCGTCCGCGGCCTCGAATGCGCGGTCGGCCGTAAGGAAGGGCAGGGGCACGGCTGGTGTCCTCACTGAATCCATGCGTGGGCTGTGCCCGGTGAGGCTATCCGGCCGTGTTCCCGCTCACCACCGTTGGGGGTCCGGATGAGTCATGGTCAGCTGTACGGCTGCGCGCCAGGTCAGCGATTGTCGGCGGCCTGGGACTGCTGGTTCTGTGTCGAGAGGTTGTCCTGGGACAGCGCCGGCATCCCGAGGACCAGGGAGCCCACGATTCCGGCGATGATGGTGAGGCCCAGGAGCCAACGCCCGGCTATCTGACCGGCGGACGCACGCTCACGCGGCGGCGGGGTGACGTTGCTGCGGAAGCGGTCGGTCTCGGCGATGAAGGCGAACGGAACGGGTTCGCGCCGACGGAACATCGGTGGTGCTTCTCCCCTCTGGGGTCGAATCGGGATCGAACGGGTGGCTCTCACCAAGACAGACGAGCGAACGCCCCAATTGGTGCCCTGTTTCACCGAATTCGCAGAAGTTCGCCAACGAATGTCGCGGCACGGCACCGAACGCCCCGATGTCAGTGCCGGGCCGTAGAGTGGGCGCCGCCCGAGAGACGTGATGGAAGGACCCTCCGAGCCGTGACCGACACTCCCGCCGACGACCTCAAGCCCAGTTTCCGCAGTGACGTGACCGTCGAGCTGGTCAAGCACACCGCGTCCGACGCGGACGTGCTCTTCGCCGCCCGCGTCTCGACGATCGGCGAGCAGTCCCTGGACGAGATGGGCAAGGACCCCGAGCGCTCCAAGGGCCTGATCAACTACCTGATGCGGGACCGCCACGGCAGCCCCTTCGAGCACAACTCGATGACGTTCTTCATCAGCGCCCCGATCCTCGTCTTCCGCGAGTTCATGCGGCACCGGGTGGGCTGGTCGTACAACGAGGAATCGGGAAGGTACCGGGAGCTCCAGCCGGTCTTCTACGTCCCCGGGGAGTCCCGCAAGCTGGTCCAGGAGGGCCGCCCGGGCAAGTACGTCTTCGTGGAGGGCACCCAGGCCCAGCAGGAGCTGGTCGGCCGCGCCATGGAGGACTCGTACCGCCAGTCGTACGAGGCGTACCAGGAGATGCTCGCCGCCGGCGTCGCCCGCGAAGTCGCCCGTGCCGTGCTCCCCGTAGGCCTCTTCTCCTCGATGTACGCCACGTGCAACGCGCGCTCGCTGATGCACTTCCTCGGACTGCGCACGCAGCACGAGCTGGCGAAGGTCCCGTCCTTCCCGCAGCGGGAGATCGAGATGGTCGGCGAGAAGATGGAGGAGCAGTGGGCCAAGCTCATGCCGCTCACCTACGCCGCCTTCAATGCCAACGGCCGCGTCGCCCCGTAGCGCACCTCTGTTTGCCGATCGGGCACACATGTACGGATGGGCCGTGCGAAGTGTCCGTATTGCGGCATTTGGAGAAGTTCATCTAGCCTGATCAAACGGACCCGGCACTGCTTGAACCCCCGAGCAGGCAGTGCCGGGCTCCATATTTGTCACGACTTGTCGCCTGCCCCTAAGGCAGACCCCGCATTGAGCAGCGAGTAGCGTGTTACCCATGGCTCCGACCTCCACTCCGCAGACCCCCTTCGGGCGGGTCCTCACCGCCATGGTCACGCCCTTCACGGCGGACGGCGCACTCGACCTCGACGGCGCTCAGCGGCTCGCTACCCACCTGGTGGACGCAGGCAACGACGGCCTGGTCATCAACGGCACCACCGGTGAGTCCCCGACCACCAGCGACGCGGAGAAAGCGGATCTCGTACGAGCCGTACTGGAAGCGGTCGGAGACCGCGCCCACGTCATCGCCGGCGTCGGCACGAACGACACCCACCACAGCGTCGAACTCGCCCGCACGGCCGAACACACCGGCGCGCACGGCCTGCTCGTCGTCACGCCGTACTACAACAAGCCCCCGCAGGAGGGCCTCTACCGGCACTTCACGGCCGTCGCCGACGCCGCCGAACTGCCGGTCATGCTCTACGACATCCCCGGCCGCAGCGGCGTCCCGATCGGCACCGACACACTGGTCCGACTCGCCGAGCACCCGCGGATCGTCGCCAACAAGGACGCCAAGGGCGACCTCGGCCGCGCCAGCTGGGCCATCGCCCGGACCGGCCTGGCCTGGTACTCCGGCGACGACATGCTGAACCTGCCGCTGCTCTCCGTGGGCGCGGTCGGCTTCGTCTCGGTCGTCGGCCATGTGGTCACACCCGAACTGCGCACCCTGGTGGAGGCGTACGTCTCCGGTGACGTCCAGAAGGCCACCGAGATCCACCAGAAGCTGCTCCCCGTCTACACCGGCATGTTCCGCACCCAGGGCGTCATGACCACCAAGGCCGCGCTCACCCTCCAGGGACTGCCCGCCGGACCGCTGCGCTCACCGATGGTCGAGTGCTCGCCCGAGGAGATCGCCCAGCTCAAGATCGATCTTGCCGCCGGCGGGGTACAGCTCTGACAACGGACTTCACAACTGAATACGCGGGGCTTCGGCGCCCGCATCCCACATCCGATAACTGCATTTGCACGAACGTCATGCGCGCCACGTGCCCACAGGTACGTGGCGCGCATGGGTAGGAGAGTCTTTTGAGTCATCCGCATCCTGAACTCGCCCCGCCGCCCAAGCTCCCCGAAGGCGGCCTGAGGGTCACCCCACTCGGCGGCCTCGGGGAAATCGGCCGGAACATGACGGTCTTCGAATACGGCGGCCGTCTGCTCATCGTCGACTGCGGCGTGCTCTTCCCCGAGGAGGAGCAGCCCGGAATCGACCTGATCCTGCCGGACTTCACGTCCATCAGGGACCGGCTCGACGACATCGACGGCATCGTCCTCACGCACGGCCACGAGGACCACATCGGTGGTGTCCCGTATCTCCTCCGCGAGAAGGCGGACATCCCGCTGATCGGCTCCAAGCTGACCCTCGCGCTCATCGAGGCGAAGCTCCAGGAGCACCGCATCCGGCCGTACACGCTGGAGGTCGCCGAGGGGCACCGCGAGCGCATCGGCCCCTTCGACTGCGAGTTCGTCGCGGTCAACCACTCGATCCCGGACGCGCTCGCGGTCGCCATCCGCACCCCCGCGGGCATGGTCGTCCACACCGGCGACTTCAAGATGGACCAGCTCCCGCTGGACGGCCGTCTGACAGATCTACACGCGTTCGCACGGCTGAGCGAGGAGGGCATCGACCTGCTCCTCGCCGACTCGACGAACGCCGAGGTCCCGGGTTTCGTCCCGCCCGAGCGCGACATCTCGAACGTCCTGCGACAGGTCTTCGGCGGCGCCCGCAAGCGCATCATCGTGGCGAGCTTCGCCAGCCATGTCCACCGCATCCAGCAGATCCTGGACACGGCCCACGAGTACGGCCGCAGGGTCGCCTTCGTCGGCCGCTCCATGGTCCGCAACATGGGCATCGCCCGTGACCTCGGCTATCTCAAGGTCCCGCCGGGCCTGGTGGTGGACGTCAAGACGCTCGACGACCTCCCGGACAGCCAGGTCGTCCTGGTCTGCACGGGCTCGCAGGGCGAACCGATGGCCGCCCTGTCCCGCATGGCCAACCGGGACCACCAGATCCGCATCGTCGCGGGCGACACGGTGATCCTGGCCTCGTCGCTCATTCCAGGCAACGAGAACGCGGTCTACCGGGTCATCAACGGCCTCACCCGCTGGGGCGCCAACGTCGTCCACAAGGGCAACGCCAAGGTCCACGTCTCCGGACACGCCTCGGCCGGCGAGCTGCTGTACTTCTACAACATCTGCCGGCCGAAGAACCTGATGCCGGTCCACGGCGAATGGCGCCACCTACGGGCCAACGCCGAACTGGGCGCCATGACAGGCGTCCCGCACGACCGCATCGTCATCGCCGAGGACGGCGTGGTCGTCGACCTCATCGAGGGCAAGGCCAAGATCTCGGGCAAGGTCCAGGCGGGCTATGTCTACGTCGACGGCCTCTCGGTCGGCGATGTCGGTGAACCCGCGCTGAAGGACCGCAGGATCCTGGGGGACGAGGGCATCATCTCGGTCTTCCTCGTCGTGGACTCGTCCACCGGCAAGATCACGGGTGGCCCGCACATCCAGGCCCGCGGCTCCGGCATCGATGACTCCGCCTTCGTGGACGTGGTCCCGAGGATCACAGAGGTCCTTGAGCGCTCGGCCCAGGACGGCGTGGTGGAACCCCACCAGCTGCAGCAACTGATCCGCCGCACACTGGGCAAGTGGGTCTCCGACAACTATCGGCGCAGGCCGATGATCCTCCCGGTCGTCGTAGAGGTCTGACCGTCGTACGAACCCTCGTACGCGTGAACCTGGAGCGGGCCGCCTCGATTTGCATCGAGGCGGCCCGCTCCAGTACGTTTACGGCTCCGCCTGAGGGGGAACCCGGACACTTCGCGTGTACGGGGGCTACTCCCGAAGGGCCGGAAAATCCGACTCAGAACTTCTGATAAAGTCGGAACCGCCGGAAAGGGAAACGCGGAAGCGGAAACCTGGAAAGCACCGAGGAAATCGGGACCGGAAACGGTCTGATAGAGTCGGAAACGCAAGACCGAAGGGAAGCCCGGAGGAAAGCCCGAGAGGGTGAGTACAAAGGAAGCGTCCGTTCCTTGAGAACTCAACAGCGTGCCAAAAAT
>NZ_JBXVPZ010000274.1:0-12896 GCF_057961495.1 Streptomyces sp. P5F9
CAGACCGAAGCTGAGGACGCAGGTGGCGGTGAGGCGGGTGCAGCTGATGGCCAGGGCGGGGTTCGGCAGGCCGGGGGCCAGGGCCTCGACCAGGTAGGGGGCTGTGCCGATGAGGAGGGCCGATACCGCGATGAAGGCCAGGGTCAGGCGGGGCAGGGTGGTTGCGACCAGGGTGCGGACCGGGTCGCCGGGGGCGCCTTGCGCTCTGCGGGCCAGGGCCATGCTGAACGCCGGGATCAGGGCGAAGGCCAGGCCGTCCTCGATCAGGAGGGTGGCCGCGAATTCCGGGATGGTCCAGGCGACGAGGAAGGCGTCCGTTTCGCTGCCGGCGCCGAAGAGGCGGGCCGGTGGCAGTAGCGGGGTGGTGTCGGTCGTTGTTTGGGTGCTGCGCCGTGGGGGCTGGTCGCGCCCCGCGGCGGAGCCGCTGATTGATACAGCCCCGCGCCCCTTTGGGGGGTTGGTGTCGGCCTGTGTGGCGCGCCCTGCGGCGGAGCCGCTGATTGATGCAGCCCCGCGCCCCTTTAGGGGGTTGTCCTGCTCGGTGTTGCCCGTCACCGCCATTGGGCCATGGCCCCTTCGGCGGTCGCTCGCACCGCAGTTGTCGCCGCCGGCCGGTCCTCAGCCGTAGCCCCCACCAGTGACCACCACGCCGCCAGGCCGAAGACCACCGCCGTGAGGACCGTTGACGGGCCGCCGATGTCTGCGTACATGAAGTCGATCAGTTGCCAGGTCAGGAGGCCGGTGGAGATCAACGCGCAGTCCAGGCCCGGGAGTTCGGTGCGGTGGACGCGGAAGAGGCCGCGCAGGGCGCAGACCAGGAGGGCGAGCCAGCTGCCGGCCAGGGTGACGAGGCCGAGCAGGCCCTGTTCGCTGAGGATCAGGAGGTACATGTTGTGCGGGGAGAGCAGGGGTTGTTTGAGGAAGGCCGCGCCTGCTCCCTCCGTGTCGCTGCCTGAGGAGAGGGCCAACGAGGCGTTGCCGTCGCGGTGTTCGGGGAAGCCCTTCAAGCCGACGCCGGTCAACGGGTGTTCGCGCCACATCGCTGTTGCCGCCGCCCACATCGTGTAGCGGTCGATCACCGACTGGTCGGGGGCGTCGGTGACTTGGGTGATGCTGTCGATCCGCTCCTGGAGCATCGCCGTACCGACGCCGAAGCCGCCTACCAGGACGATGCCCGCCGCCGTCACCGCCGCCGCCACCTTCAGTGCTCGGCGCAGGCCCGCCAGAGCCAGCTGGACCGCACAGGTCGCGGCCGTCGCGATCCACGCGCCCCGGCTGAAGGAGAGGGCCAGGGGGATCAGGAGGGCGAAGGCGCAGGCTGCCGCAACTGCCCTTTGCCGTGCGTCATTTCGGCCCAGGGCGAGGGCCAGCGCGCAGATCAGGCCGAAGGACACCACCGTCGCCATGCCCATCACGTCGGTCGGGCCGAAGGTGCCCACCGCGCGGATGTCCTCGCCCTGGTACGAGGCGCCGGTCGCGGTGACGTACTGCTTGACGCCGATCGCCCCCTGCCACACCGCGAGTGCGACGAACGACCAGGCCAGCAGGCGGAAGTCGCGGCGGTCGCGGATGAGGAGGACGACGGCCGCGGGGACCAGCACGAAGATCTGGAGGTAGCGGCCCAGGCCGCTGAGTCCGGCGCCCGGTGTGGACGCGCCCATCGCGGCGATCGACAGGCCCAGGACCGGAAGTCCCATGACCGCTGCGGCAGTCGGGGTCAGGGGGCGGCTGCGGTCGCGGAGCAGACGGATTGCGCAGTACAGCACCACGAGGCCGGAGACCGCGTCGGCCGGGCCCGCGCCGCCCTCGCCCGGGGTGAGCGGCAGGCCGAGCAGGGCGATCACGGCGACGACCGGGAGGACGGGGGCGAACGTGTGGACGCGGCGCGGCACGGTTCAGCTCCCCGTCGGACGTACGGGCAGGACAGGGGCGTTCATGCGGGCTCGGTGGTTCACGGCTCAGCTCCCGGTCGGACGTACGAGCGCGGTCACCGTGCGGGCCAGGATGCAGATGTCCTGCCACAGCGACCAGTTGTCGATGTACGCGTTGTCGAACCGGCAGCGGTCCTCGATCGAGGTGTCGCCGCGCAGCCCGTGGATCTGGGCGAGGCCGGTGATGCCGGTCTGCATCCGGTGGCGGGCCGCGTAGCCGGGGTAGGTCTGGCTGAACTGGGCGACGAAGTACGGGCGTTCGGGGCGCGGACCGACCAGGCTCATGTCGCCCCGGAACACGTTCCAGAGCTGGAGCAGTTCGTCCAGCGAGGTCTGGCGCAGGAAGCGGCAGAAGCGGCTCATCTGCGGCTCGTGCGCGATGTTCCAGCGGGTCGCCGCCTCGTGCTCGTCGACCGGGCGGTGGGTGCGGAACTTCAGCAGGGTGAAGGGGCGGCCGTCCTTGCCGATGCGCTCCTGGCGGAAGACGACACCGGGTCCGTCGGTGAGACGGAGCACCACCGCGCACACCAGCAGCAAGGGGCTGACCAGGAGGAGCAGGGTGCCGGACGCCAGGACGTCCAGCGCCCGCTTGCCGAAGCTGCCGGGCCGACGTGAACCCAACTCCAGCCGCCTGCAGGCGAATCCGGCCAGCTGGTCACGCATCTCGTACGAGGGTGAGTCGGCGTCGACCTCCCAGACCACGCAGCCCGACTCCGCCAACGCCCGCAGCAGCGGCCCGCGTTCGGACCGTACCGAGGGATGCACGGTGAGGACGGCCCGGACGCCGTTCTGGATGAGGGCCCGTTCGACCTCCTCGCCGGTGGTCAGGACGGGCAACCCCTCGGTGCCGTCCGGGTGTTCGGCGACGATGCCGACGGGTTCGACTCCGCAGTCCGGGTGCCGCAGCACCGCCGCCGCCACGCGTTGCGCGGTCGTCGCCGGGCCGATCACGAGGGCGGTGCGGGGGCGGTTCAGCAGGGCCTTGCGGCGGCGTCGGTGCACCGCGCCGCGGGCTACGCAACTCGCCGCCGATTGAAGGGCGAAGCCCAGGAGCAGGGTGCGCGCGGACAGCGCGCGGTCGGGGGCGTAGGCCGCGGTGAGCGTGCTGAGGGCGAGCCACGCGACGGCGATCCGGCCGCAGACGGCGGGCAGTTCGTCGAGGACGCGGGGTACGGCCCGGGGCAGATGCGGGCGCAGCAGTATCGACCCGGCGATCAACAGGGCCACCAGGAGCGGTCCGCGCCGGCTGCCGGTGAGCGCGAGGGCGCCGACCAGGGCGGCGGTGAGGTCCGCGCCGAGCAACGGCAAGGGTGAGGTCGGCCGCGCGGGCGGGCGGCGGACCGGGAACCGGAAACCGCCGCCGGTGCGGCGGGGGATGACCGAGACGTTAGAGAATCCGTGGTCCCGTGGCTGTCCGCCGGGGGAGGGGACGGTGCTTTCCGCAGTCACGAGTGGATGGACTCCCTGCACTCGGTGGGCACGACGGGTTTGCCGCCGAGGAGCTCGCGGTACACGCCCGCGATCGCCTCGGCGGAGTGCCGCACGTCGTGCGTGGACTGGACGTACCGGCGCCCCTGGTGGCCGAGGGACTCGCGCAGCAGCGGGTCGAGCAGCAGCTCGGCGACGGCCCCGGACAGCACCGCCGGGTTCTCGGCCGGGACCAGACAGCGAGGAGCGAGACCGGGTGGCAGGCTCTCCCGGGCGCCGGCCACATCGGTGACGACGACGGGCCGCCCGCAGGCCATCGCCTCCAGCGGGGCGAGCGCCATGCCCTCCCAGCGCGAGGGCAGGACCACCAGGTCGGCGGCCTGGTACCAGGGCACGGGATCGGTGACGGCGCCCGCGAACAGCACGGAATCCGGGGCGAGTTGGCGCAGTGCGGCGCGGTCGGGCCCGTCGCCGACGAGCACGAGCCGCGCCTTCGGCACCCGTCGGAGGATCGCGTCCCACGCCGTCAGCAGGACGTCCTGGCCCTTCTGCCGGCACAGCCGCCCCACGCACACCACCAGCGGCGCCGCCGGATCGACCCCGGCGAGCTGCTCGATGCCGGCCCGTACGGTGTCCACGGCCGCGGGGTGGAAGCGCTCGGTGTCGATTCCGTTGGGGATCACGCTCCAGCGGCCCCGGACCCCGGCGCGCAGCCCGGTCGTCCGCTCCGCCTCGCTCACGCATACCGTCCGGGTGGCCCAGCGCGCACCCCACCGCTCCCAGCCGACGGCGAGCGTGGCGGTGACGCCGCCGACCGCCTCGAACGACCAGGCGTGCGGCTGGAACACGGTCGGGATCCGCCCCCGCACGGCAAGACGTCCGGCGAGTCCGGCCTTCGCGCTGTGCGCGTGCACCAGATCGGGCCGCACCTCCGTGACCACCCGGGCGAGCCGCCGTACCTCGGAGACGAGCGCCGGACCGGGTGACCGGGTCGCCTCCCACAGGCGTACGTCGGCGCCGAGTGCCCGGGCCCCGTCCGCGAGGGTGCCGCCGGCGGGGCAGGCGACCGTGACGTGCAGGCCTGACGCGAGCTGAGCCCGCGTCAGGTCCAGGACGACACGGGCGACGCCGGCGTCCACGGGCTGGGCGAGGTGCAGGACCCGTGGCGGAGGGTCGGTTGCTGGCTGGTGCATTGCGCGGTTTCCTCGCTCACGGGTGGTGCTCGGGACTGCGGGCGGGAACGCGCCTCACTGCTGGGCGTCGACGGCGACGAAGAGCGCCCCGAACCACGCCGCGTCCCGCTGGGAAACGAGCCGGAAGGCCAGCTGGTCACCGCCGGGACGCAGCGCCTTGCCGAGATCGAACACATCGGAGTCGTAGCCGAGCGTGTTCACATAAGCGGGCGCACGCTCCGAAGGCGCCGCCGCCGGGTCGCTGATCGTGGAATTCAGCACGTCGTCACGGGGGTTGGCGCCGTCACCGAGCGCGGTGGCGTTCGTACGACCGGTCGAGAGGGTGAGCGAATCCCCGGTGCGGCCGCGATCCCCGTCGTACGCCACCACGCCCGCGCGTCCCCCGGCGTGCGCGGGCACACGCACCCCGCGCATCCGGATCTCCGCGCCGGTACGGGAGTCCAGCGCGCCGAAGCCGTCCCACAACTCCAGCCGGCGCAGCGGCTCCTGCGGCTTCTCGTACGCGACGACGAGCGTCCAGCCGCCCCACGCGCCGGCCGCGGACCTGCCCATCGCCGTGTTGATCTGGGCCACGGTGTAGAGGCCCGAACCACTCTCCCGGACCAGCTTGGTGACGTCCGCCGAGGCCTGGAACGCGTCCGCGCCGCCCGCCACCCGGTGCCCGACGACCGTGTCCGCGAGCACCGCCTTGTACTCGCCGCCGGGCTCCGCGATCAGCACACGGCCGTTGTCCTTGGGCGGCTTCTGCTCGCCCACGCGGAGGTTGCCGCCCCAGTACAGCCGCGCGTACGTGGCCCGGGCGCCCTCGGGCAGCCGGACCTCCGCGCGGGAGGAGTTGTAGGTGTTGGGGTCGCGGTCGACGTCTACGTAGAACATGTCGAAGTCGCCGTTGACCGCTGCCTGTCCTTCTCGTACGGCGGGGCAGGCGGCCGAGTCCGCGCGGCAGCTGATGGAGGTGTTGGCCGCGCGGACGATGCCGCCGTGCTGGAGCGCGTGGTAGCGCTGGGCGAACGGGACGCGCTCGGCCTCGGCGGGCGGGGCGGATGCTCCGAAGGCGGCAGGGGCCCAGATCGTGACGAGGGCGAGAGCGCCCGTCGACGCCCGGCGCAGCAGCGGACCCAGGGAATAGCGCATGACCGGAGGTGCCCTTTCGGGAAGTACGGCCCCTATGTGCGATCTGATGGCTATAGGGGTACTTCGGGAGGTGCGCAACTCTAGTGGCTATCCGTATTAATCCTGCGAAACGCGACAAGTGTGTCGGAATGGTGAAGTTCGGCCTCCGGGAGATCACCCCATTGGCGGCACAACCCCTTTGGGTGCCGCGCGTTGACACAGCGCCGGGCATCCCCGCCCGGATGTTTGTTTCAACCCCAAGGAGCACCTCTCCATGTCGCGTATCGCGAAGGGCCTGGTCCTGACCTCCGTTGCCGCCGCCGCCATGGCGGGCACCGCCGGCATCGCCGCCGCCGACAGCGACGCGCACGGCGCGGCCGCCCACTCCCCGGGCGTGCTGTCCGGCAACGTCGTCCAGGTTCCGGTCCACATCCCGGTCAACGTCTGCGGCAACACCGTCAACGTCATCGGCCTGCTGAACCCGGCCTTCGGCAACACCTGCGTCAACGACTGACGTCCGCGCGCATCACTTCGTCCGGCCGTTCTCCCGTGGGATCTCCACGGGGGGACGGCCGGTCGGCGTTCGGCGGTGTTGCCCCGAATGGGCGGTAGCGGTCCCGGTCCGGCGCTTCGGTCTTGACATGGCCCTCACCAGGCACGACGTCGACCGTACGGCTGACGGACGGTCACCCGGCGCGTCCGACCGGTTGCACATGGTGGTGAGCGCTTTCACGGTGGGCTCAAGATCCGAAGCACCACCGAAAGGAAACACCCATGCGTGGTCTGCCCGCACGGCGCGTCGCGTCCTCCGTGCTCTGTGCCACTGTCCTGATCGGAATCGCCGGCCCCGCGGCCGTCGCCGCCGACAACGACTCGGCGCGGAAGCACGTCCACGCCGCGTCGAGCGCGCCGGTCCCGGGCGCTGACGCACTGCTCGCCCAGGTCAAGGGCCTCGGCGACGTCGGCAGCGTGCTCACCCCCGTCACCGACCTGCTGACCCAGGCGCTCAAGGCCGACAACGGCCAGCTCTCCCCCGACCAGGCGCAGAAGCTGGGCGACGCCGTCACCGCGGCCATCGCCAAGATCACCGCGGCGGCGCCGGCCGCACCGGCGGTTCCGGCGGTTCCCGCGGCACCTGCCGTGCCCGCCGCGCCCGCGGTTCCCGCCGTGCCCGCGCTGCCCTCGCTCAAGAGCGGTGACGACTCCAAGGCCAAGGCGCCCGCCGACCTCGCCGGGGACGCGCTCGCGTCCCTGCAGAAAGCGGTCGCCTCGCTGCTCAGCGCGGTCACCTCCGGCGATGTCAGCAAGGTCGTCCCGGCGGTCACCGGCGTGGTGACGGGCCTCGTCAACGTGGTCGCGGCCACGCTGCTCGGCGGCGGTCTGCCCGCACCGAGCCTGCCCGGTCTGCCCGCGCTGCCGTCGTTGCCGTCGACGTCCTCGCTTCCGGCGGTGCCCGCGGTACCGGCGGTTCCGAGCGTCTGACGCGAGCAGCCGCAGAACAGTCGTAACGCAGTCGTAGAACGGCCGTCGGGCCGGTTCCTTTCCGGAGCCGGCCCGACGGTCTTTTCGGTTCCACGGCCTTTTCATATGAGGATGGGAAACGCCGATGAGGCACACACCGCATTCGGGTGGGCAGCAGAAAGTTTCTGCGCACGGGGTTTCCGCCCCGGCCGGAACTCGTTACACACGGCGACAGAATTCGCTCTGGTGACATGAGTTGCCGAAGAAAGGAACACGATGAAGTCCCTGAAGGCTGCCGCTGTCGTTGCCGGGTCCCTCGCCATCGCCGGTGCCGCCGCGCCCGCGTTCGCCTACAGCCCCGCCGACGTGACGCCCACCAGCCTCACCGGCGCCGTCAACACCCTCACCAGTGGTCAGCTCCAGCCCGCCGACGTGATGCCGTTGCAGCACCAGTCGGACGCGCTCGACACCGAGAACAAGGGCTCCGCGCTCAACACCGTCAAGGGTGCGACCGCCGCGCTGAACCAGCACAACCCGCTGCTCGGCGGTCTGCCGCTGCAGAGCTGAGTCGCCCCGGTGGTGTTCGAGGGGCGTCGTGAGGCGTCCCTCGTTCGTGTGGCGGGGCGCCCGCGCCATCGGCCGGACGGGTGAGAACGCGTCCGGTGGCCTTCCGGCCCGTCGATAAGGTCGCGCGGTGACCTCAACCTCAAGCGAAACGCGCCCCTTCCGCGTCGCCGACCTCGGCACCCTCGTCGTCCTGGCGTGGAGCGGCGAGGCCCCCGACGGGGACATGCCCTACCTCCTCGCCTACACCCTGGGCGACGCCGCGGACGGCCCCGAGGCCGCCACCGCCGCCGTGGAACGGCTGCTGACCGACAACGGGCTCCCGGTCGGCGGCAACGTCGTCGACGGCGCCACCAGGCCCAGCCTGCCGATCACCATGCTCATCGAGTCCGGGCAGGCCGTCCTCAACATGCCGCAGCTCAACGCCCAGTGCGTGCCGCCGCCCGAGTGGCTCGCGGCGGTCGGCGAACGCGGCTTCGCCTACCTCGTGTTCACCACCCGCCCCTGGCCCGAGGCCGAGCCGGGCAAGCCCGTCACCCCCGAGGCGCTGGCCGAGTTCGCCGGCTCCGAGGACACCCTGAACGCCGCCGCGCACATCATCCTGCCCGCCCGCAGCCTGCGCGGCTGACAACCGGACAGCGGGCGGGAATTGCCGGTTCCGGCCCGCTGACGGGAAGCAACTTCCGACCCGCTGACGGGAATTCCGGAAAGCTGACTACTACGGCACTCGGGGGAATCTTGAACTGATGCGCTGCCCGGCCTCGTTACCCGGTCAGCACGCAGAGCCTCCGAATTCCGAAAGGGACCGCACTCCATGAAGTCGACCACCCGAGGAACCATCGCCGCCGTCATCACGGCCGTGGCGGCCGCGACCGGCGCCGCCGTCGCGACCCCCGCCGCCGCGATCGGCACGGTCCCCGTACCCGTGCCGCTTGAGGGCGCGGAGAGCGCCCTCGGCATGGAGCTGCCCAAGCTGGGCGGGGAGGTGCCCGTGCCCATGCCGGGCTCGCCCGAGGGCCCGCGGT
Source organism: Streptomyces sp. P5F9 (assembly GCF_057961495.1). Lineage (NCBI taxonomy): Bacteria > Bacillati > Actinomycetota > Actinomycetes > Kitasatosporales > Streptomycetaceae > Streptomyces > Streptomyces sp. P5F9. Next base: position 8,716 of record NZ_JBXVPZ010000274.1, read on the forward strand.
ACGTCGAGGGCCGGCTCATCCCGGAACGGGTACTGCCCCAACTCCCGGTCCACGGCGGCCTCCCCGGCGCCGAGCTGCGCGCACCGCTGCCGCATGTCCTCGGCGACGGCTTCGACCACCTCGGTGTCAGCGCGCCCGCCTCCGACCTGCGCACGATGGCCCCGGGCCTGGCGCTGGACGTGCCGCTGACCCCGCCCAACCCCGACAACTTCGGCCTCCCGGACCTGAAGGCGCCCCAGCTGGGCGTCCTGGCCCCGGTGCTCCAGACCGTGCCGGGCGCGGACCTGGTCACGGGCGCCGGTCTCTAGGCCGTAGCGCGGGAAGAACGAAGGCGGCCGCAGGGCCGGAGCGGACGAGGGCCCGGGTGGTGCGACCCGGGCCCTTCTGTCTGCCCGAGCCCTGCGGAGAGTGACCGCATGGGCCACCGGACGGTTAGCCCCTCGAACGAGCCGTACCGGACGAGGGAGCTGGGCCATGAGTGTGAGCGTCGGTGGAGTTTCGGCGGGCGGGGAGTCGCTGCGGCCGGTCAGACCCGGGCCGGCGCGCAGGACGCGGCGGGAGGCGCTGCGCGGGGCGTTCGGCGCCGCCCTCGCGGTGGCCCTCGTGCCCGTCGTCGCGGCCTCGCGGCCCACGCGCTCCGGCGAGGACCCCGGGGACACCGCCTTCGACGAGACGTACCGGGGCCGTCGTATCCACGGCGTGCTGAAGGACGGGTGGCAGGTCACGGTGGACGGCCGGCCGCTGCATCTGATGCGGCGCGCGGACGGCACCTGGCTGAGCATGGTCGACCACTACCGCTCGTATCCCACCGCCCTGGAGGCGACCCGCGCGGCCGTCGACGAGCTGAGCCCCGGCAGGGAACTGCGCGAGGCGGACGGCCCGATGGAGCAGATGCACATGGGGGGAGACCATGGCGTACACGCGTAAGGACGTCAGCACGCTCACGAGCGCCGAGAAGCGGCGGTTCGTGGCGGCGCTGCTGGAGGTCAAACGGCGGGGCGAGTACGACGAGTTCGTGCGCACGCACATCGAGTTCTTCGTGCCCGACGGGGAGTACGGACTGCGCTCGGCGCACATGGCGCCCTCCTTCCTGCCCTGGCACCGGCAGTTCCTGCTGGACCTGGAGCGGGCGCTGCGCCGGGTCGACTCCTCGGTGACGGTGCCCTATTGGGACTGGACGCGCGAACGCTCCGCGACCTCCACGCCCTGGACCAAGGACCTGCTCGGCGGCACCGGGCGGCGCTCCGACCACCAGGTGACGACCGGGCCGTTCGCCTACGCGACGGGCAGGTGGAAGATCACGGAGAACATCACCGACGAGCCGTACCTCACCCGCGACCTGGGCCGGGCCGGCTCCCCGATCGCGCTGCCGACGAGGAGCGACCTGAACGGGGCGCTCGCCGACCCGGTCTACGACGTCCCGCCCTGGGACTCGACCTGCCGCACGGGGTTCCGCAACCGGCTCGAAGGGTGGGGCACCGGGTCGGGCAGCGCGTCCTGGCGCAACCACAACCGGGTCCACAAGTGGGTCGGCGGAGTGATGCTCGGCGGCGCGTCCGTCAACGACCCGGTGTTCTGGCTGCACCACGCCTTCATCGACCTGCAGTGGTCGCGCTGGCAGAGCAGACACCGCGGCGCCCGCTACCTTCCGGCGAAGCCGCCGGGCGCGGGCGACGACCAGGAGGGGCGGGTCGTGGCACGGCAGGAGCGGATGCCGCCGTGGGACGTGACGCCGGAGCAGCTGGAGGACGTCAGCGCGGTCTACCGGTACGCCTGACCGGTCGTCGGCATGGGGAAACGGGGAGAGCCCCGGCGCCTGAGGTGCCGGGGCTCTTCGCGTACGTCCGTCCGCGCGTGCGGTCGAATCAGTGGCCGTAGCCGTTGCCGCCGTAGCCCGGGCCGGGGTGGCCGGGGTGGTCGTGGCCGCTCACGTTGGCGCAGGTGTTGCCGAAGGCCGGGTTCAGCAGGCCGATCACGCTGACGGTGTTGCCGCAGACGTTGACCGGGATGTGGATCGGGACCTGCACGATGTTGCCCGACAGGACGCCGGGCGAACCGACGGCCGCACCCTGCGCGCCCGCGTCCGCCATGGCCAGGCCGGCACCACCGAGCGCCACGGCACCCGTGCCGAGGGCGACGACGGCCGCCTTCGCGATGCGAGACATCACGTTCTCCTTTGGTTCGATGAGTGCGACGGCACGACTCGCCACCGCACTTGGAGTTCAACGCGGCGGCGCATGGCTGGTAACGGCGCCGACGTGGGGATCACCCTTTGGGAACACGGCTTCGAGCGCCGGGCGCGGATGTTCGACGGGCGGAAATTCGGTGCCCTGGACGGGTGGGTGTCCATTAGCCTCCGGTCATGGCAACCGACCAACTGTTCCGTCTGTTCGCCGAGCAGAACCGTGTGCGCGCCTTCGCGGCGGTGGCTCTGGGGGCCGAGACCTCCGAGCAGGTCGCCGAGGTGGCCGGCCTGACCCCGAGAGGCACGGCCGTCGCCCTGCTGCGGCTGCGCGAACAGGGCGTGGTGAAGACCATGGACGACGGTGAACTCCGCGTCGACTACGACCTGTTCAGGAAACTGGCCCGCGAGGACGCCGAGCCGGTCGAGGCCGGCCCGGTCACCGGCGACGAGCACACCGACATGATCCTGCGGACCTTCGTCCGGGGCGGCCGCCTCGTCCGGCTCCCCGCCCAGTGGACCCGCAAGCAGGTGGTGCTCCAGCACATCGCCGAGCAGACCTTCGCCCCCGGTGTGGAGTACCCCGAGCGCACGGTCAACGAGAAGCTGCGCGCCTGGTGCGACGAGGGCGAGGTCGACCATGTGACGCTCCGGCGCTACCTGGTGGACCTCCACCACCTGCGCCGGAGCGAAGGCGTCTACCGGCGGCCGGCAGCCGCGTGACCCGCTGTTCCTACGGCAGCTGCCGTACGGGCGAACCCGCCAGGTAGGCCTGGATGTTCTCGACGGCCTGGCCGTAGTACGCCGTGTAGTTGGCCCGCGACACATACCCGAGGTGGGGTGTCGCGAGCAGGCGCGGGGCCGTGCGCATCGGGTGGCCGGCGGGGAGGGGCTCGGTGTCGAAGACGTCGATCCCGGCACCGGCGATCCGGCCCTCGTGCAGCGCGGCGAGCAGGGCGTCCTGGTCGACGATCGCCGCGCGTGAGGTGTTGATCAGGTACGCGGTGGGCTTGAGGAGGGCGAGTTCGGCGGGGCCGAGGAGACCGCGGGTGCGGTCGCCGAGGGCGAGGTGGACGGAGACGAAGTCGCTGTCCGCGAGCAACTGCTCCTTGGACGGGGCGAGTTGTACGCCGACTTCGTCCGCGCGTTCCGCTGTGAGGTGCTGGCTCCACGCCGTGACGCGCATGCCGAAGGCGAGGCCCACCTGTGCGACGCGGCCGCCGATCCTGCCGAGCCCGAGCAGTCCGAGGGTGCGGCCGTGCAGGTCGGCGCCGACCGTCTGCTGCCAAGGGCCGCCGCCGCGCAGGGAGTTGGCCTCCTCGACGATTCCGCGGGCGAGGCCGAGCAGCAGCGCCCAGGTGAGTTCGACGGGCGGGGTCGAGGAGCTGGCCGTACCGCACACGGTGACGCCGTGCGCCTTCGCGGCGGCGTAGTCGATGACCGTGTTGCGCATGCCGGAGGCGATCAGCAGCTTCAGGCGGGGGAGTCGGGCGATCAGCGAGGCGGGGAAGGGGACGCGTTCGCGCAGGGTGACGACGATGTCGGCGGTGGCGAGGGCGGCGGCCAACTCGGCCTCGTCGTCGAGGTGTTCGCGCAGGCTCACGACCTCCACGGTGTCCTCGACGGGCGACCAGTCGGCGAGTCCGGTCGCCGCGTTCTGATAGTCGTCGAGGACAACACAGCGCAGGGGCACGGCAGTTCCTTGGGTAGGTTCCCGGTGATCGTCCGGAACGCTACTCCTTGCTGAGCGAGACCGAGTTGGCCGTCCGCGTCGGCTTCCCCAGAGCCCAGAAGAGGACGCCGAGGAGCATGAAGCCGAGGAGCGGTACGAGCTCCGTCAGCAGGTACTGCCCGCGCTCGCCCTTGGTCCAGCCGTCCGGGGCGTAGTCGGCGCCGAACCAGTGGTCGCCCGCACCGGGCGCGACCAGCTGCACACTCGCGAACACGATGAGCGCGGTGAGCACCACACTGAGCACGATGGGGACGGGCGCCTTGTAGG
>NZ_JBXVPZ010000275.1:0-12884 GCF_057961495.1 Streptomyces sp. P5F9
GGTGGGGTTCGTCCTGGTACGCGCGCGGGCACACCGCCTGCTGCTCGCCGCCGCGCTGCTCACGGTGCTGCTGACCACGGCGGTCCTCACGACGCTCACGGCCTACTCGGGCGCGATCGGCGACGCGGCGCTCCAGCACTCCCTGAACGACACCCGCAACACCCCCGACACCGCCCTGATCGTCAAGGCCGACGTCCCGCCCGCCCAGCGCGCGGCCGCCGACACCGCCGTACGGAAGGCGGCGGCGAAGACCTTCGACGAACTGCCCGTGACCGTACGGACGTTGGTGCGCTCGGGGCCGTACGCCCTGCCGCGCTCGCTCCAGCCGCGGGCCGAGCGGTCCGGCGATCCGGATCTCACCTACTTCGGGGCCCCGGACCGGTCGCAGGTGCGGCTGGTGTCGGGCCGCTTCCCGCGCGCGACGGCCTCGGGGGACATCGAGGTCGCGCTGCCCCGCGCCGCGGCCGAGGGCCTCGGGGTGCGGGCCGGCGCGCGGCTCACCCTCGACAACCGGCTCAGCGGGCCCAAGGCGCACATCCTGGTCACCGGCGTCTACCGGCCCGCCGTCGCGAGCGCGGCCTACTGGCTCCTCGACGACCTGCGCGGCCGCGGCCTCAGCACGGCCGGTTTCACGACCTACGGCCCGCTGTTCACCGATCCCGCGAGCCTCGCCGAGTTGAGCGCCGGGTCGTCCGCGTGGCTCGCGTCGGCCGACTTCTCCACGCTGACGACCGGGCGGATCGGCACCCTGCGCGCGAGCGCCGGGGCTGGCGGCACCTCACTGCGCAAGGCCGGTGCGGTGCCGGGAGTCACCACCGCGACGACCTCGCTGCCGGACGTACTCGACCGGATCGACCGCTCGTTGCTCGTCTCCCGCTCCACCCTGCTGATCGTCGCGCTCCAGCTCGCGCTGCTCGCGGGGTACGCCCTGCTGCTGGTGGCCCGGCTGCTGAGCGCCGAACGGGCGGGCGAGAGCCGGTTGTTGCGGGCGCGCGGCGGTTCCCGGGCGCGGATCGCGGGCCTGTCGGCGGCGGAGGCGCTGCTGCTCGCCCTACCGGCGACGACAGTTGCGCCCCTGCTGGCGGGCCCGCTCACCGAACTCCTCGCCGGACACGGCGCGTTGGCGCGGATCGGTCTGCACCTGGACACCCCGGCGGGCGGCCGGGCGGGGGTGTGGCTGGTCGCGGCGGCCGTCGCCCTCGGCTGCGCGCTGGCGGTGACGCTCCCCGCGCTCACGTCGTCCTTCGAGGGCGGCCGGGCTCGCGCGGTCCCCGCTCCGCTGCGCGCGGGTGCGGACCTCGGGCTGCTGGCCGTGGCCGGGGTCGCCTACTGGCAGCTGAACCGGCAGACCTCGGGAGCCGTCAGCACCGACGACTCCGGGGCGCTGGGCATCGATCCGCTGCTCGTCGCGGCCCCCGCCCTCGCCCTGCTCGCGGGCACGGTCCTGACGCTACGGCTGCTGCCGCCGGTGGCACGCCTGGCCGAGCGCCGGGCCGCCGCCGGGCGGGGGCTGCCGGTGGCACTGGCGGGCTGGCAGTTCAGCCGCCGTCCGATGCGCGGTGCCGGGCCGGTGCTGCTGCTCGTGCTCGCCCTGGCGCTGGGCATGTTGGCCATCGGCCAGAGCGCGTCCTGGAGCCGCTCGCAGAGCGACCAGGCCGACTTCCAGGCCGGGGTGCCGGTCCGCGTACTGGCCGCCGGTGACGGCGGGTTGGGCCGCACGGAGACCTACGCGGGCCTTCCCCGCGTACGGGAGGCGGCCCCCGCCGTCCGCACCTCCCTGTCCCTCTCGGGCGACCGCACGGCGACCGTGCTGGCTCTCGACACGGCCCACGCGTCGGACGCGGTGCTGATCCGACCGGACCTGACGTCGGGGCACCCCGCCGGTCCGCTGCTGGCCGGCCTGGCGCCGAAGGGGACCACGGCCGGGGCCCGAATCCCGGCGGGAACAGCCCGGTTGACGATGCGAGCGGGCATCCGCGCCACGGGCCCGCGGACGACGGTCGACGTCACGGCCACGGTCGAGGACCGTTACGGCACGCCGTACGAGGAGCCGCTCGGCCAACTCCCCACGGACGGACGGTCGTACGACCTGACCCTCGCCCTGTCCCCGGCACTCGGACCCCTGGCCTTCACCGGGCTGCAACTGGACCTGCCCCAGCCCGGAGACCGCGCGGCCCAACACCGGCTCACGGTCAGTGAGTTGAGCGCCACGGACGCGAAGGGAAAGGCACGGAGGCTGGCGCTGCCCACCGCCTGGACCGGGAGGTCCTCCGTCAGCGCGTCGTACGGCACGGCCAACCCGCGTGCCCCCAAGGTGAGTTCGGCGAAGCCGCTGACCGTCGACTACGACACGGGATACATCCCGGACAAGGACTTCTGGACGGTCGCCTCCGTCACGGTGCGGTTGCGGGTCGTCCAACCCGCCGTGCCCGAGATCACGGCCGTCGCCACCGACCGCTTCCTGGCCTCGGCGGGCGCGCGCACCGGGCAGCAGGTGCAGGTGACGCTCGGCGGGGAGAACCTGCCGGTGCGGATCGTGGCGGCGGTGCGCGGGCTGCCGACGACGGGTGACTCCGGCGATTCGGCCGCGCAGGACGGGGGTGCGCTGCTGGTCGATCTCCGGTCCGTGAACCGGGTGTTGGAGACGCGCTACGGCGCGAGCGTCACGCCCACCGAGTGGTGGCTGCGGACGGCGCCGGGCGACGCGGCGACGGTGGCCGCGGCGGTGCGCGCGCTGCCCGACGTCGATCCCACGGAGGTCGTGGTGCGGGAGGAGATCGCCCAGGAACTGCGCGACGACCCGTTCGGCGCCGGTCCCGAGGCCGCGTTCGCCGCGGCGGCGCTGGTGGCGGCGGCCCTCGCGGCGGTGGGATTCGCGGTGAGCACGGCGGGGTCGCTGCGGGAGCGCGGCGCGGAGTTCGCCGTACTGCGCGCACTGGGCGCCCCGCGCCGCCAGCTGGCCCGCATGATCGCCGCCGAACAGGGCGTCCTGGTCGCCCTGGCCCTCGTGGTGGGCACGGCCCTGGGCACCGTACTCACCCGGGCGGTGATCCCGCTGATCGTCCTGACGGCCAGCGCGACCCGCCCGGTCCCAAGCGTCCTGGTGGAACTGCCCGTCACCCACGTGGCGTTGCTGCTGGTGGCGGTGGCGGCGACACCACTGATCGTGACGGCGACGCTGGCGTTCAGCCGGGCCGATCCGGCGACTTCGCTCCGGGAGCAGGGGGGTGAGTGAGATGGGGACCGTGAGATCCGGAAGTACGGGGGATGCCGGGGGCGTCGAGGGCTCCGGTGTCGCCGTGACCGCCCCCTGGATCCGCACCCGCCTGCGGTCCGCCCCCGGTGCCGCCTGGGCACTGGCCCTGCTCGTCACGGTGACCGCGTGTCTGGCCGCCGCGTTTCCCCGTGCCCTCGACCGGTACGAGGACGCCGGGCTGCGTCACGCCGTACGGCAGGCGGGCCCCGACCGGACCTCCGTCCAACTCTCCGGCCCGCAGCCCGACTTCGTGCTCCCGCAGCAACAGCGCGAGGCGGACCTGCGCCCCGCCGAGCTCCGCAGGCAGTACGACAAGGTCCGTACCGCGGTCGGCCGTCCCCTCGTCATCGACCCCGCCCAGTCCGCGTACGGTGTGCGTCCCGCCGAGGACCTTGCCGTGCCGGACAGCTGGATACCGCGCCCGAACGGGCTGCCCGCGCACGTCTACCCCGCCGCCCAGAGCGACCTCGCCGGACACGCGACGGTACGGGAGGGCCGGTTCCCGCGCGCCTCCGGCCAAGTCACCGCACAGACCCCGGAGATCGAGGCCGCGGTCACCGTCGCGACCGCCAAGAGCCTGCACATCAAGGTGGGTTCGGTCATCCACGTACCCGGCGAGGGACGCGCCCCGCTCGCCGTCCGCGTCACCGGCATCCTCACCCCGCGCGACCCGGCCGGCGCCTACTGGTCGACCCAGCCGGTGCTGCGCACCCCGACCCTGGTCGTCCTGCCGACGCCGGACCAGCCGAAGTACTGGCTCGGCGCCCTGCTGTTGGCCCAGGACGCGGCCCCCGCCCTCCTCGGCACAGCGGCGAAGCCGGTCCCGTACTGGCAGTTGGCCCCCGACCCGGGGGCCCTGCACGCCCACGACCTGGACAACCTGAAGGCCGCCGTCGCCGCACTCGAATCGGGCCCGGGCCTCCAACGGGCCCGCACCTACACCGACCCCGACACCGACCTGAGCACCGGTCTCGACGACGTGTTCGCCACCTTCGGCCAACTCCGGTCCGGCATCCGCCCGTTGACCGCCGTCGCGGCCTTCGGCACCGGCACGGTCGCCGTCGTCGTGCTGCTCATGGCGGGCGGCCTCACCGCGGACCGCCGCCGCACCGAACTCGCCCTGCTCCGCGCCCGCGGCGCCTCCCTGCGCGGCCTCACCGCCCGTCTGGTCGCCGAGACCGCCGTGATCGCCGTACCGGCAGGGGCGCTTGGCCTGACGGCCGCGCTGCTGGCCGTCCCGGAGGGCCGCCGCCGCTACGCCGTCGCGGCCGCCCTCGCGGTCGCCGTCACCGCGTCCGCCGCGCTCCCCGTACGCGCCGCGCTCACCCACCGGGCCGTCCGCGTCCACGGTCCCCGCGAGGACGTGACGACCGTACGTCCGTCCCGGCGCCGCACGGTCGCCGAACTCACTCTGCTGGTGGTGGCGTCCGGCGCGGTGGAGGCCCTGCGCAGACGCGGCACGTCCGGCTCGGCGGGAGACCAACTGGTGTCGCTGGCACCGGTGTTGGTGGGCGTGATCGCCGCCCTGGTGCTGGTTCGCGTGTATCCGTTCCTGCTGCGCCGGCTGGCCCGTCCGGCGAGCCGGCTGCGGGGCGCGGTGGGCCATCTGTCGCTGGCCCGGGCGGGCCGTACGTCCGTCTCCGCGGTACTGCCCCTGCTGGCCCTCCTCACCGCGCTCACCACGGCCGCGTTCGGCGGTTCGGTCCTCGCGGGCGTGAGCGACGCCCGCGACCACGCGGCGCTCCTCGCCGTCGGCGCGGACGCCCGCCTCGACGCGACCGCTCCCCTGCCACGCCAACTCCCCGGCGAGACAAGCCGGTTGCCAGGAGTACGCGGTCTCGCCGAGCTGAGCATCACGGACGACGCGAAACCGCTGGACGGCCTGGAGGCAGTCCCGCTGGTGGGTGTGAACCCCGGTGACTACGCGGAGTTGGCGGGGCACACGGGCCTGGGAGCTTTCCCCGAGGGGCAGTTGAAGCGCCCGGCGGGCTCGGATGCCGTCCTCCCGGCCCTCGCCTCGCCCTCCGTGGCGACCGCGTACGGCACCCGCCCCTTCCTCGTCCGGCTGCCGGACACCAGCGCGGTCACCGTGCGGATCGTGCTCGTCCGGGACGTGACCCCGGCCGTGTCCGGCGCCGACTTCCTGATCGTGGACCGCGCCGGGCTGTCCGGTACGGCGGCCCGCCCGACCTCGCTGCTGGTGACCGGTGCCCGGGTGAGCGGGTCGGCGCTGCGCAAGGCGGCCGGTCCCTCGGCCGGGGTGACGGTACGGGCCGAGGAACGCGCCCGGTACGTCGACTCGCCCCTCCAGTCCGGGGCCGAGCGCATCTACACGGCGGCGGTGGCGGCGGGCGCCGGTTACGCCGTACTGGCTCTCCTGCTCTCCCTCCTGCGCGCGGCCCCGGAACGCGCCGCGCTCCTGGCCCGCCTCCGCACGATGGGCCTCACGCGCGCCCAGGGCCGCCGCCTTCTCGTCCTGGAGTCGCTGCCCCAGGCCCTGTTGGCGGCGGCGGGCGGCGCGCTCACCGGCTGGGCGACGATCCGGCTGCTCGCCCCCGGCATCGACCTGACGTCGGTGGCCCTGGCATCGGCCCAGAACCCGGTCGGGGAGGCCCAGTTGAGAACCGACCCGGTGTCACTGGCCGTCCCGGCGATCGGGGTGCTGCTGGTGGCCGTGGGGGTCGCGGGGGCGCAGGCGTGGTGGTCCGGACGGCGGGGATCCGTACGGGAGTTGAGAGCGGGGGACACACGGTGAGTCGTAGAGAAGACGTGCATGGACAAGGCGTTCGTGAAGAAGGCTTTCGCCGAGCAGTCGGCTGTGACCGAGGAGAGCGTCGATGACCACGAACCCCACCCTCGCCGACCTGGCCACCCGCGCGGCCGAGAGTCGCAACCGGCCCGCCTACGGCCATGACGCGCTGATCACCTGCGACCGGCTGGTCCGTATCTTCACCGCGGACGGGGTCGAGGTGCAGGCGCTGCAGGGGCTCGATCTCCTGGTCAGGGAGGGCGAGTTGATGGCCCTGGTGGGGGCCTCGGGCAGCGGCAAGTCGACGCTCATGAACATCCTGGCCGGGCTGGACACGCCCACCGCCGGTGCGGCCCGGGTCGCCGGCCGGGATCTGCTCGCGATGACCGCCAAGGACCGGCTCGCCTACCGTCGTGAGGTCGTCGGGTTCGTCTGGCAGCAGACCTCCCGCAATCTGCTCCCCTATCTGACGGCTGCTCAGAACATCGCCCTGCCCATGCAGTTGTCCGGCATCCGCTCCGGACGCCGGGCGAAGGCCGAACGCGCCCTGGAACTGCTGGAGTTGCTGGGGGTCGCGGACTGCCGTGACCGGCGCCCGCGGGAGATGTCGGGCGGTCAGCAGCAGCGGGTGGCGATCGGGGTGGCCCTCGCCAACGCCCCGGCCGTGCTGCTCGCCGACGAACCGACCGGCGAACTCGACTCCCACACCGCCGAACAGGTCTTCGCCGCGTTCCGCACCGCGAACGAACAGCTGGGCACCACCATCGTGATCGTCACCCACGACCAGGCGGTGGCCGCCGAGGTCCGCCGCACGGTCGCCATCCGCGACGGCCGCACCTCCACGGAGGTCCTGCGGCGCAGCGAGGTCGACGCGACGACGGGCCACGAGACGGTCGTAGCAAGGGAGTACGCGATGCTGGACCGGGCGGGACGGCTCCAACTCCCCGCCGAATACACGGAGTCGCTGGACATGCGGGACCGGGTGGCCCTGGAGCTGGAGTCGGACCACATCGGTGTGTGGCCCGACGACAGCGAGCAGCGGTGACCGCGCTCAGCGCACGCTGACGCCGAGCGCCCCAAGTCCCGCCCTGCGTACGGCGATCGAGCCGTACGGGGTGCGCAGCCTCAGCCACGCGCCCGACGAGAACAGGCCCGGCTCCCCGCCGGGGCGCAGGAATCCGAAGGACTGCGCCGCGTGCACGGCGCGCACCGGGAGCGAGGTCTCGCCGACCGTGCGGGACCAGATCTCCCGTCCTATGCGGTCGAGTTCGGCGCGTGTGCGGGTCTCGGGGGTCAGCTCCTGGGTGCGGGAGCGGAATTCGGCGACTCCGGCCGCGATCATCCCGCGCAGTGCCTGCGGGCCCGGCAGTCCGGACTCGGGCGTCCAGCCGCGGCGCGGTGGCAGCACCCCGGCCCACGGCGGGCCGGTCACCGCGGTCGGTACCCCGGCCGTGGCCGCCGGCTCGTCGAGCAGCTCCAGGAGTTCACCGGCGGAGACGGTCACGTCGAGGGTGACGTCGAGGCCGTTCTCGTACGGCTTGGCGAGGCGTACCGCGCGGATGGCGAGGACCTCGAAGGACGGCGGCCGCCCGAAGACGGCGAGGGCCGTGCCGGCCGCCTGGAGGCGGACCGCGGCGCCCCGGTCGTAGTGGAGCAGCCGGGAGAGGAAGGCCGCGAGGTCCGCCGCCTCCCCTTCGTCGGCGAGGTGGAGGACCGTCATGCGGCGACGGCCTCGTCCTCGTCGTCGTCCCGGTATTCCTCCAGGAACTCCCGCTCCTCGGCGGTGATCCGGCGCGGGCGCTGCGCCTCGAAGTCGAACGGGACGACGACCGTGGAGGCCCGGACGTAGACCAGGTCGCCGTCCTTCACCTCGTAGGTGATGGTGAAGGACGCCGCCCTGATCTCGGTGATCCACAGCTCGATGTCCACGGGCGTGTGCCGGTGGACGAGCTGGCGTTTGTAGTCGATCTCGTGGCGCGACACCACCGACCCCTGCTTGAAGTCCTTCTCCGGGCGGAACAGGAAGTCGATACGGGCTTCCTCCAGGTAGCGGAGGAAGACCACGTTGTTCACGTGGCCGTACGCGTCCATGTCCGCCCAGCGCAGCGGGCAACGGTAGATGTGGCGCAAGAAGATCAGCCCCGGGTCAGCTTCTTGTAGGTGGCACGGTGCGGACGAGCCGCGTCCGCACCGAGTCGCTCGACCTTGTTCTTCTCGTACGACTCGAAGTTGCCCTCGAACCAGTACCACTTCGACTCGCCCTCGTACGCGAGGATGTGCGTCGCGACCCGGTCCAGGAACCAGCGGTCGTGGGAGATGACCACGGCCGCACCGGGGAACTCGAGCAGCGCGTTCTCCAGCGACGACAGGGTCTCCACGTCGAGGTCGTTGGTGGGCTCGTCGAGGAGCAGCAGGTTGCCGCCCTCCTTGAGGGTCAGCGCCAGGTTCAGGCGGTTGCGCTCACCACCGGAGAGGACACCGGCCGGCTTCTGCTGGTCCGGGCCCTTGAAGCCGAAGGCGGACACATAGGCCCGCGACGGCATCTCGACCTGGCCGACGTTGATGTAGTCGAGCTCGTCGGAGACGACGGCCCACAGCGACTTCTTGGGGTCGATGTTGGCGCGGCTCTGGTCGACGTAACTGATCTTGACGGTGTCGCCGACCTTGATGGAGCCGGAGTCCGGGGTCTCAAGGCCCTGGATCATCTTGAACAGCGTGGTCTTGCCCGCGCCGTTGGGACCGATGACCCCGACGATGCCGTTACGCGGCAGCGTGAAGCTCAGGTCATCGATGAGAACCTTGTCGCCGAACGCCTTGGAAAGGCTCTGGACCTCGACGACGATCGAGCCCAGACGCGGGCCCGGCGGGATCTGGATCTCCTCGAAGTCCAGCTTCCGCATCTTGTCGGCCTCGGCTGCCATCTCCTCGTAACGGGCGAGGCGCGCCTTGGACTTGGTCTGACGGCCCTTGGCGTTGGAGCGAACCCACTCCAACTCCTCCTTGAGCCGCTTCTGGCGCTTCTCGTCCTTGCGGCCCTCGACCTTGAGGCGGGCGGACTTCTTGTCGAGGTACGTGGAGTAATTGCCCTCGTAGGGAATCGCGCGGCCGCGGTCCAGTTCGAGGATCCACTCGGCGACGTTGTTCAGGAAGTACCGGTCGTGAGTCACGGCGACGACGGCGCCCGCGTACTTCGTGAGGTGCTGCTCCAGCCAGTTCACCGACTCGGCGTCGAGGTGGTTGGTGGGCTCGTCGAGGAGGAGCAGGTCCGGGGCCTCGATCAGCAGCTTGCAGAGCGCGACGCGGCGCTTCTCACCGCCGGAGAGGTTGACGACCGGCCAGTCGCCGGGCGGGCAGCCCAGCGCGTCCATGGCCTGCTCCAGCTGCCCGTCGAGGTCCCAGGCGTTGGCGTGGTCCAGGTCTTCCTGGAGCTTGCCCATCTCGTCCATCAGGGCGTCCGAGTAGTCGGTCGCCATCAGCTCGGCGACCTCGTTGAAGCGGTTGAGCTTGCCCATGATCTCGGCGGCGCCGTCCTGGACGTTCTCCAGGACCGTCTTGGTCTCGTCCAGCTCCGGCTCCTGCATGAGGATGCCGACGCTGAAACCGGGCGTCAGGAACGCGTCGCCGTTCGAGGGCTGCTCAAGCCCCGCCATGATCTTGAGAACGGTGGACTTACCGGCACCGTTCGGCCCGACCACACCGATCTTCGCGCCGGGCAGGAAGCTCAGCGTCACGTCGTCAAGGATGACCTTGTCGCCGTGCGCCTTGCGCGTCTTGCGCATGGTGTAGATGTACTCAGCCAAGAGAAACCGTCCGGCAGCTTGAAATCTGGAGTGGGCAGACGTATCCATCTTGCCTGAGGTCCCGGCTTGGGTGGTAACCCGTTTGGTCGGGGGGCTGTGAGCTGGGGGTTCGTCGCGGACGGCGGCGCCCCGCCCGGCGGGAACTACGCCGGCTTGCCCGGAGTGCCGTTCCACGGCCAGTACTCGAACCCGTTGCCGGTGTACCAGTCGAGCCTGGTGCTGCCGCAGGCGCCGCTGCGGACATCGAGGAAGTCGTAGTCGACGGCCTTGATCGATTTCTTGGGGAAGGTCACCGACACCTCGGTGGTGACCGTGCCCCGCGCGGGGATCGTGCCCAGGGACAGGGACGTGGAGTTCCACAGCGCCAGTGAGCCGTTGGTCTTCTTGTTCCAGTGCAGGCTCATCCTGTGCCAGTGCCCGTTGCCGACGCGCCACTGCACGAGCGGCGCCGGCCCACGGTTCTTCAGGAGATTGCCCAGGGCGAAGACGTAGGTGGCCTTGGGCAGTGCCACGGCCTCGGTGTTGTGCACGCGGAGGCGGGCGTGCAGCGGCACGTTGGCACCGTGTGCCGTGGGCACCACCGACCCGGCGGCGTCGGAGACCGAGACCGCGCCATATCTGCACGCGTATGCCGCGGTCGTCGCGGCCCGCGGCTGGGCGGCTTCGGCCACGACGGTCCCGGGCACGGCGCCGAGCAGACCGGCCGCGGCCATCACGACCGCTCCACGGCGAACGGTGGTCTTCATCAGTGGTTCCCCCCACATCCGGTGTCGATGGTGTTCCGTACCTGTACCTGTACCGCTACCGCTCAGCCCTGCTGCCCGGGCTTCCTGTCCCGCAGCAGGACCAGGGTCGTGGCGCCGATGCCGACCAGGCCCAGGGCGAGGACCGTGATCATCGGGGTGATGCCGGAGCCGCCGGTCTCGGCGAGGTTCGTGTCGACGGTGGTACCGCCCACCGTCGCGGGGCTCGGTTCACTGAGCGTCTGCGTCACGTCACCGCCCGCGTCGCTCTGCGTCCGGCAGTCGAGGACCCCGGTGAACCGCTTCTCGTAGCCGTTCGGCGCCGTGATCGTGAAGTCGTACGCCTGGTCCTCCTGGAGCGGGACCGTCACCGTCGCGGACTTCCCGGCGTCGATGCCGTGCTCGATGCCCATCAGCTCGAAGGTGAACGTCGCGTCGCCCTGGTTGGTCGCGGTGATGTCCACAGCGCCCTCGGCACAGTTCTTCCGCGCCGACAGTGCCGGTACGGCACCGGTCTCCGCCCAGTTCGCGCTCGCGGCCGCGGCGACCGTCGACTCGCTGGAGCCTGCGAGGATCTGCGTCTGGCTTCTGCTCTCGGAGGTGAAGGCCCGGCCGACGGGCACGGTGGTGGAGGCCTGCACGGTCAGGTCGGCCGACCCGGCCCCGGCGTCCTTGGGCACGTCGAAGAAGACCTGGCTGCCGTCCGCCGCCGACGTGACGACCCTGCCGTCCTTGTCGACGATCCGCACCCCGGTCGTGGCGGCGTCGGCGGGCGGTGTCACCGTCACCCCGCTCGCGTTGGTGTGCACGGTCACCGGGCCGAGCCGCTCACCGGGGTGACCGGAGACCGCGGGCGGGTCGAGGGTCAGCGAGGCCTTCGGCTCCGCCACGTTCCGCGCGCTCTTCTCCAGGTAGTCCGCGAGCTTCTCGGCCTGCGGGTCGACCGCGTCGACGTCGGCACCGTCCGAGTAACGCCAGATGGCCACCTGGGTGCCGGCCGCCGCGTCGCTCTCGGTCAGGCCCTTGGTGCCGGCCTTCGCGGAGAGCGCCGCGAGGTCGTTCACCTGCGGGTAGGAGTGCTGAAGGATCCAACTGATCCTGCCCGCGCTCTTGTTGGCGCCCAGCGAAGTCCCGCTCCACGCGGTCTCGTGGTACTTGGCGTCCCGCTGGGTGGGGTTGCGGAGATCGACGCAGTACGTCTGAAGGGTGCCGCCGCCGTCCACGGACATCTCGAACAGGCCCGCGGAGACCTGCACATCGCTGCCGCCGTCCTCGTGGAGCACGGCGGCGCCGTACGTCTTGAGCCCGCCTATCGTCGCCGTCGCCCCGCCCTGAGTCTGCGGTGTCTCGTCGGCGACGGCCGGGCCGGCACCGGCCAGCACTCCGGCGGCGACGAGTCCGCACGCCCAGGTCGCGGCGACGAAGCGCACGGCGCCCCGGCCGCGCAGGGACAGCGCGGAGAACACAGACAACGCAGATGACACGGAATTCCCCTTCGAGCAGGACCCGTCGACGTGGGGGTGCGGTCCCACCAGCAGAATCAAAGCGCCGGGAGCTGTGCCCGAGCCATGTCCCGGCATCCTAGGGACGCGGGCCCACCCCCTTCTCCAGTCGGGTCATCCGATAACCGATCCGACTCGGAATCGTTATCCCCAAGATCGCCTGCGAGCAGGGCTTATCGACAAATCCACCGGGTCTTTTGGAGCGCATTCGTCGATAAGCCGCAGTTCGATCAGCTGGGCGCATTCACTGACATCACGTCATCGCGAGGCTTTCCGCGAGCTGTTGGTCGGAATGCCGCCCGTCGGCGGAAACGGCGTCCTCGGCGGAATCGGCGGCCGAGTCGGCCGAATCCCCCGCCGGCGTCTCCCAGTTGGGCTCGGGCCGGGGCGGAGAGGCCGCCGACTCCTGCTTGTTGGCCCGGCGGAAGGCCGAGGTGCCGCGCGCCAGGTCGTGGCCGACCGCCACGGCGTCGATGTCCGCCGAGGACCAGTTCGGCTGTCCCTCGCGCACTTCCGTCCGCACCTTCAGCCGGCCCTGGACGACGACGGGGTCGCCGACCGACAGCGACGCCGCCACGTTCGTGGCCAGTTGGCGGTTGGCCCACACCGTGAAGAAGCTGGTGTGGCCGTCCGTCCACACGCTCTTCTCGCGGTCGAAGTAACGCGCGGTCACCGCCAGCCGGAACCGCGCCGACGGTCCCGTCGGCAGATCCCGGTACATCGGCTGGGTCGCCACATTGCCGACCGCGCAGATCGTGGTGTCGTTCATCGCTCGTCCCTCCCTGACCCGGCCCCGCGGGGCCGGGTCAGGGAGGGACGAGCGATGAACGACAC
>NZ_JBXVPZ010000276.1:0-12876 GCF_057961495.1 Streptomyces sp. P5F9
CCCCCACTCTGATCCGGGCGCACGCCTCCGCTCCGCACCTCCGCCCGGATCACCCTTCCCCGAACGCCGCCCGGTGGTCCTGGACCCACTCCCGGTAGGTCCGCGCCGGCCGGCCCAGGACCTCCCGTACGTCACCGGTCACGACCTCGTTGCCGCCCTCCCGGACGAACTCCCTGCTGATCTCGGAGGCGTCGATGAACGTGTCGCTGAAGCCCAGCCCGAGCAGATACTCCCGCGCCTCGGCCGAGGACAGGTCGCGTACCTCGACGGGGCGCCCGAGAATCCCGGCGAGGACGGCGGCCTGGTCCGGGACGCTGAGTACCTCGGGGCCGGTCAGCGTGTACGTCCGCCCCGAGTGGCCCGGGTCGAGCAGCGCGGCGACCGCCACTTCGGACACATCGCGCGGATCGACGACCCCCTGGCCGCCGTCGCCGCTCGTGTTCGGTACCGGGCTGCCCGCCCGCACGGACGCGGCCCAGCCGAGCGTGTTCGAGGCGAAGGCCGAGGGACGCAGGATCGTCCACTCCAACTCACTGTCCCGCACGGCCTGTTCACCGGGTACGTGCCAGGTGCCGACCGGCCCGATGGCGGGGTCGCCCGCGCCGATTCCGGAGAGTTTCACGATGCGGCGTACGCCCGCCGACCGTGCCGCCTCGACGAGACCCCGGTCGTGCGCGGAGTCGTCCGGGCCGAACACCCCTACCAGGAAGGCGGCTTCGGCACCGGTCATCGCCGCCTCCACCGAGGCCCGGTCGGCGTGGTGGCCCCGCGCCGTCTCAACTCCCTCCGGGAATGGGGC
Source organism: Streptomyces sp. P5F9 (assembly GCF_057961495.1). Lineage (NCBI taxonomy): Bacteria > Bacillati > Actinomycetota > Actinomycetes > Kitasatosporales > Streptomycetaceae > Streptomyces > Streptomyces sp. P5F9. The sequence continues at coordinate 800 of NZ_JBXVPZ010000276.1, forward strand.
CTTTGCCGGGTCCCGGGTCAGGGCGCGCACCTTCTCACCGCGCGCCGCGAGCTGTCGTACGACTTCACTGCCGATGGTGCCCGTGGCACCCGTAACGAGGATCATGGCCACCACAGTGGGCGGGGAGGCGGCCCTGGTTCTAGGAGATTCCGGCACGTTCGCGGGCCGTGTTCGGACCGGTGACGCGCTTACCGTGGAGGGGTGACGAACGCCCTGTCGCAGCGGGCCGTGCCCCTGCCCGACGAACTGCGCCCCTGGATCGCGCGGGTCGGTGCCCTGCGGCTCGACACCGTGCCGCAGGAACCGTTCGTGCATCTCCCGGACGCGGACACGAAGGTGGTCGTGCGGGTCGAGGGGAACGGCCGGCGCAGCGTCCTTGTCGTCGGGCCGCGCGTCCGGGCCACCTACCACGCGGGCAAGCCGCTGGTGTCCTGCGTGGAGGTGCGACTGGCGCCGGGCACCACGCTGCCGCTGCTGGGAGTTCCGGCGGTCGACCTCGTCGGCCGGGCCGTGTTCCTGGGCGACGTGCCCGGCCGGAAGGCACGCCAACTCTCCGAGGAGCTGCGCTGGTTGGACGCCGACCCGGAGCGGACGGTGGCTCGGCTCGCGGAGGTGCTCCCCGCGCGGCTCACCGCCGTCACGGACTCCTCCCGCACCGAACTCGTGCGAGCCGGCGTCGACGCGATGTCGATCCGCACCGGTCACCTGCCCGGCCCGGTGCCCGACGTGGCCCGTGAACTCGCCGTCAGCGAGCGGCAGTTGAGGAACCTGTTCGCCGAGGGGGTCGGTCTCTCCCCCAAGCACTACGCCCGCATCAACCGCGTCCGCGCCGTACTGGCCCACGCGGCCGAGCTCTCCTGGGCCCAACTCGCCGCCGTCACCGGCTACTACGACCAGTCCCACATGACCTCCGACTTCCGCGCCCTGATGGGTGTCCCGCCCCGGTCGTACTTCACGGGACGGCTCCCGGCGGCGATGCCCTGCCAGTCGGTGCGGCGCGTCTGAATGCGGATGCGGTCAGGGCACTCCGGGTGTCTCGACATGAAGACGCGGTACGCCAATTCATCGAGGACATCGGCGACGGGCGCGGCTACACCGGCGGGATCATCGGTTTCTGCTCCGGTACCGGCGACATGCCGGCGCTCGTCGAGCTGTACACGGAGCGCGGCCCGGGCAATGTCCTCGCCGGCTGTCTGCCCGCGCTGCGGTCGTCAACGGCGCTGCCCCGCACAGCGGGTTGGCCCCGGCTTCCCCTCCGCCTGGCGGAAGGCCGCACACACGTCCGCCGCGTTCCGCAAGGCGCAGCGCGACGAGCGGGACCGCGGCTACCTCGACCCGGCGGCGGCGCGCGCCAAGAAGGACGGGGTGGGCACGCTCGGGCAGTTCGTCTACTACGACGCGATGGTCATGCACGGCCCGGGCACGGCCCCCCTCTGCTTCGGCGGCATCCGCACCCGGGCCCGCAAGCACGCGGCCACTCAGGAGGAGGCGCACAGCGACGTGACCCGGGTCGAGACGGCCCAGCGGGTGTTCCTGAAGAAGGGCGACCTCGACCTGGACACGCCGCTCAAGTGGCAGGTGTACGGGGACAGTTACGAGACCGGCTGACGGGCGACGGGTACGGCTCCGGTCGTACCCCTGGCCTGTTCGCGGGCCCGGCCGAGGTGGTGGAAGACCAGGTTCAGCACCACCGCGGCGACGCAGCCCGTGGAGATGCCCGAGTCGAGGACGATCCGCACGGTCTGCGGGAAGGCGTGGTAGAAGTCCGGCGCCGTGATCGGGACGATGCCGACGGCCAGCGAGACGGCCACGATGAGGATGTTGTCGTCCCGCTCCAGGCCCGCCTTGACGAGGGTCTGGATGCCGCTCGCGGCGACCGAGCCGAACAGGACGACGCCCGCTCCGCCCAGGACCGGGCGCGGTACGACGGCGATGAGCGACGCGGCCATCGGGCACAGGCCCATCAGCACCAGGAAGCCGCCGCCGGTCGCGACGACGTACCGGCTGCGGATGCGGGTCATGGCGACCAGGCCGATGTTCTGGGCGAAGGCGCTGCACATGAAGCCGTTGAAGAGGGGGCTGAGGGCCGAGCCGAGGGTGTCGGCGCGCAGGCCGGCGGCGATGGTCCGTTCGTCCGCGGGGCGGTCGACGATCTCGCCCAACGCCAGCATGTCCGCGGTGGACTCGGTCATCGAGACCACCATCACCACGCACATCGAGATGATCGCGGCGACCTGGAACTGCGGTGCGCCGAAGTGGAACGGGCTCGGGAACCCGATCACGTCGGCGTCCGCGACCGGGCTGAAGTCCGTTGCCCCGAAGGGGATCGCGAGGAGCGTGCCGATCAACAGACCGAGCAGGACGGCTATTTGCTTGACGAAGCCGCGGGTGAAACGGCGGAGCACCAGGACGACGACGAGCGTCGCGGCGGCGAGGCCCAGGTACGTCCGCGAACCGTAGTCGTGCGCCGAGGGGTCGGGCCCCTGCGCCCAGCCGAAGGCGACGGGCAGCAGGGACACGCCTATCAGCGTGATGACGGTGCCGGTGACGACCGGCGGGAAGAAGCGCACCGCCTTGCTGAAGAAGGGGGCGGCGAGGAAGCCGAGGAGGCCGGCGACGATCACCGCGCCGAAGATGACGGGCAGCGCGTCCGACTTGTCCTTGGTGGAGGCCACGATCGCGGTCATCGGGGCGACTCCGGCGAAGGTGACGCCGTTGACGAAGGGCAGCCGGGCGCCGATCTTCCAGATGCCGAGGGTCTGCAGGAAGGTCGCGAGGCCCGCGGTGAAGAGGCAGGCACCGGTGAGGAAGGTGAGTTCGGCGCCGGAGAGGCCGACGGCCGCGCCGACGATCAGCGGCGGGGCGACGACTCCCGCGTACATGGCTGCCACGTGTTGCAGGCCCGTGGTGGCCATCTTGAGTGCGGGAAGTTTCTCGTCGACGGGGTGGATGGTCACGGCGGCTCCTCCGGGCGGGTAACACGTCGGCTCTGACGTGGGTTTCAGGAGGTGGTGCGCGGTCGTGCGGGACCGGGACGGAACCCAGTACACAGGGCGGGTAAGGCCGTTCCGGGGCGCACATGTCCATGTACGCCCCGGCCACGGCCACCGGTCGAGGGCCGTCCCCCTCAACCGGAGATCTTCAACTCAGCGACGCCGTACGGCGATTCACACTGAGCGTGGTCAGCCCTGCGCGGCGATCCGCGCCAGGCGCTGGGCCTCTTCCCGCGTGGAGCGGGCGATCGCGTCCTCGTCGACGTGCAACAGCCGGTTGTCCTCGACGATCTGACGGCCGTTCACGAACGACGCGGTCACCGGTGCCGCCGCGCCGAAGACCAGCGCGGTCACCGGGTCGGCGATCGAGGCGTGGGCGAGGGTGTCCAGGTTCCACAGCACGAGGTCGGCGAGCTTGCCCGGCTCCAGGGAGCCGATCTCGCTTGCGCGGCCCAGGACTTGGGCGCCGCCGTACGTTCCGAGGCGCAGCGCCTGACGGGCGTTGAGGGCCGCTTCGCGGTGGGCGCCGAGGCGGTTGATGAGGAGGGCGTTGCGCAGCTCGGTGTGGAGTTCGCCGGACTCGTTGGACGCGGTGCCGTCGACGCCGAGGCCGACCGGGACGCCGGCGGCGAGCATGTCGGGGACGCGCGCGATCCCGGCCGCAAGGCGGGCGTTGGACGAGGGACAGTGGGCGACACCGGTCTTCGTCCGGGCGAAGGCGGCGATGTCGGAGTCGTTCATGTGGACGCAGTGCGCCATCCACACGTCCTCGCCGAGCCAGCCGGTTGACTCGAAGTAGTCGGTCGGACCCATGCCGAACAGCTCCTTGCAGAACTGCTCCTCCTCGACCGTCTCCGAGCCGTGCGTGTGCAGCCGCACGCCGAGCCGACGGCCCAACTCGGCGCCCTCACGCATGAGTTCGGTGGAGACGGAGAACGGCGAGCACGGCGCGACGGCAACCTGGGTCATCGCGTCGAAGGAGGCGTCGTGGTGCTCCCGTACCGTCGCCTCGGTCGCGGCGAGGGCACCCTCCAGGGTCTCGACGGCGAAGTCCGGGGGCAGGCCGCCGTCCTTCTCGCTGCGGTCCATGGAGCCGCGGGCCAGCGTGAAGCGGACACCCATCTCGCGGGCGGCGCCGATGATCGCGCCGGAGAGGTCGCCGGAGCCCTTGGGGAAGACGTAGTGGTGGTCCAGCGCGGTGGTCACCCCGCCGCGGGCCAGCATCGCGAGGGAACCCTGCGCGGCGGCGCGGACCATCGGCTCGTCGATGCGCGCCCAGGTCGGGTACAGCGCGACGAGCCAGTTGAAGAGGTTGTGGTCGGTCGCCAGACCCCGGGTGATCCACTGGTAGAAGTGGTGGTGGGTGTTGACCAGACCGGGGGTCACCAGGTGGCCCGACGCGTCGATACGGCGTACGACGTTCTCCAGGCCCTCGGGCGCCCGGCCCGCGCCGAGGGACTCGATGCGGTTGCCGGCGACGACCACGTACCCGTGTCCGTACTCGGTGTCGTGGGCGTCCACCGTCGCGATCGAACAGTTCTCGATGACGATGCGCTGAACTGCTGCCATGGTTCGTCCTATTCGCTGTATGGAATGGGCACGGCAGGACCCGGGGATTTGAGTACCGCGGCCCGCACGGGACGGGCGGGCCACGGGTGCCGCAAAAGGAGCCGGTGGAGCGGGAGTTGCTCAGAGGTTGGTGAGATCCACCGGGATCTTCGGCTCGCAGCCGTCCCGCAGGACCGTCGCCTCGATCAGCCCGTAAGGACGATCGGCGGCGAAGTACACCTCGTTCTCGTTCTTCAGCCCGAACGGCTCCAAGTCCACAAGGAAATGGTGCTTGTTGGGGAGGGAGAACCGCACCTCGTCTATCTCGCTGCGGTTGTTGATGATCCGCGAACCCATTTGGTACAGGGTCTGCTGGAGCGACAGCGAGTACGTCTCCGCGAAGGCCTGGAGCATGTGCTTCCTCACCTGCTCGTAGGACTTCTCCCAACTCGGCATCTTCTGCTCGTCGTCGGACCAGTTGAAGCGCCAGCGGGCGGAGACCTGGGTGGCCAGGATGCGGTCGTAGGCCTCGGGGAGGGTCGTGTACTTGTCCTTGACGTAGCCCCAGAACTCGGAGTTGGTCGAGTTCATCACCACGAGGTCCTTGAGCCCGGATATGACCTCCCAGTTCTCACCGTCGTAGGTGATCTGGGTGACCCGGGTCTCCTGGCCCTTGCGGACGAAGGAGTGCTTGACCTCGTCGGCGCCGATGAACTGGGAGTTGGCGTCGGAGGTGTCGATCCGCTCCCAGGAGTACTCCTCGATGCGGATGCGCGCGGTCTTGATCGGCTCCTGCGAGGTCACGAAGTGCCGGGCGAGATGGATGCCGAACTGCTCGGCGGACTCGATGCCGTGCTCCTTGGCGAACGCGTACACCGTGTTCTTGGTGGTGTCGGTCGGCAGCACGTTGGCGTTCGAGCCGGAGTAGTGGACCTCGTCCATGTCGCCGCTCAGCGACACGGAGACGTTGAGGTCCTTGATGTGATGGGTGGCGCCGTCCCGCGTGATCTTGACGACTCGGTTCTCGGCCTTGCCGTACTGGTTCTGTCCAAGAATCGTGGGCATGTCTGCTAGCTCCCTCGGTATACGGAGTAGCCGAACGGGTTGAGCAGCAGCGGTACGTGGTAGTGCTCGCCGGGCTTCACGGCGAAGGTGATCGCCACCTCGGGAAAGAACACTCCGGTCGCACCGCTGTCCCGATTCGCGGGGGCGTCCTGCTGCGCATCGGCTTGCTTCTTTTCGAAATACGGCTCCACGGCGAAGTCGAGCCGTACGTGTGTGGTGCCCTCCGGCAGCGCGGGCAGGTCCTTGCACCGCCCGTCCGCGTCGGTGGCGGAGCCACCGAGCGGCTGCCATTCCCCCAACATGCCGCTACGGACGGCCAGTTGGACTGCGACACCCTCGGCGGGGCGGCCGACGCTCGTGTCCAGGATGTGCGTGGACACCGAGGCGGTGGTGTTGGTGCTCATGCGCGGGCTTCCTCTTCGACGATGCGGGCGAGCCGGATGCGGTTGATCTTGCCCAACTCGGTGCGGACGATCTCGCGTTCCCGCTCCGGCGAGTTGCCGATCCGTTCCCTGACCGCGTCGCGCATCTGCTCGCCGGTGCGGCCGGTGGCGCAGATCAGGAAGACATGGCCGAACTTCTCCTGATACGCCAGGTTGAGGTCGAGCATCTCCGCCCTGAGGTCCTCGGAGGCGCCCGCCATGCCGCGCTGCTCGCGGGCGGAGGTGGGGTCGCCGGGCTTGGGCCGGCCGATCGGCGGGTGACCGGCCATCGCCTCGGCCAGGTCGTCGGCGGTCAGCGCCGCCATCGCGGAGTCGCTCGCGGCGTACAGGTCCTCGGGGCCGGCGTACGGACGGGCGGCGAGCAGCCGCCGCGCCCACGCCGTGGAGGCACACGCGTCGAGGAGCGCGGCGAACGCCGCGTGCTCCTCCAGGACGTTGAACCGGACGAGCCCCGGCGGCATGGAAGTCGAAGTCACGGGGCCTCCGTGGCCTTGTGCTGAACGGGCTGCCCAGTAGCTAACGCCTTGCGAAACACCACGTCAACACTTTGTTGAAAATTCCGGGTAACAAAGCCCCCGGAGCCCCCTCGAAGCGCCTTTCAGGCGTCCTTCTCGCGGTTCAGGTAGTTGTACACGGTGAACCGGCTGACCCCGAGGGCGCTCGCCACGGTCTCCACGCCATGCCGTACCGAGAAGGCGCCCCGCGCCTCCAGTATCCGTACGACCTCCTGCTTGGCCTTGCGGTCGAGGTCCGCGAGGGGCTTGCCCTTCTTGCGTTCCATGGCGGCCAGGATGTGGTCCAGCGAGTCCGCGAGCTGCGGCAGGCGTACGGCGACCACGTCGGCGCCCTCCCAGGCGAGCACGACGTCGTCGGGGCCGGCCTCGTCGGGCGGGAGCATCTCGCCGCCCATGGCATCGACCAGCGGCTTCACGGCCGTAATGAACGGCTCGTCCGCGATACCGGTCACCGGTCGCCCTCGCCGATCACGTTGAGCTGGAGCGAGACCCGGGTGGCACCGGCCTCCAGGGTCCGGCGCAGCAGCGCGTCGACGGCGGTGAGCACCGCGTCGGTACCGCCCTCGGCCGTGTTGCCGAACGGCCCGACGTCCACGGCGTCCAGCTCCGCAGCCTCGATGACCTCCCGGGCCACCAGCGCGTGCGCGGGTGCCTCGTCGAGATCGAAGGGCTCTGTCGTGAACTCCACTCGCAATCGCACGCGCACAACCTAACGCGCGGTGCCGTTTTCCGCCGAGCCCTCTTGACAAGCTCCGACACCCGACGGCAATCTTCCATTAAGCAGAAACGAACTTCCGTAATACGGAATTACGATACTGACTCTCGACACGGAAGGGAGCGCGGCCCCCATGGGATTCGAAGACCAGCGCTTCAACGTCAACCTGTCGATCCTGTTCACCGAGCTCCCGCTCCTGGAGCGCCCCGCGGCGGCCGCCGCGGCCGGCTTCACCGCGGTCGAGCTGTGGTGGCCCTGGGTCGACTCCCCCACCCCCGAGCAGTCCCAACTGGACGCGCTCAAGCGGGCGTTGGAGGACGCGGGCGTCCAGCTGACCGGCCTGAACTTCTACGCCGGCCGGCTCCCGGGCCCGGACCGAGGCGCCTTGTCGATCCCCGGCGAGGAGTCGGAGAGGTTCCGCGCGAACATCGACGTGGCCGCCGGCTTCGCCCACTCGCTCGGCGCCACGGCCCTCAACGCGCTCTACGGCAACCGCGTCGCCGGCGTCGACCCCGCCGAGCAGGACGCGCTCGCGCTGGAGAACCTGGTCCTCGCGGCCCGCGCCGCCGACCGGATCGGCGCGGTCCTGCTGATCGAGGCCCTCAACAAGCCCGAGTCGCCGCTGTACCCGCTCGTCAGCGCGCCTGCCGCCGTGGACGTCGTCGACAAGGTCAACGCCGCGTCCGGCCTCGGCAACGCGCGCTTCCTCATGGACCTCTACCACCTGTCCATGAACGGCGAGGAACTCCCGTCCGTGATCGAGCAGTTCACGGCGAGGACCGGCCATGTGCAGATCGCGGACAACCCGGGCCGCGGCGCCCCCGGCACCGGCACACTCCCGCTCGAAGACCTCCTCGACCAGCTGCGGAAGAGCGGCTACGACGGCTGGGTGGGCCTGGAGTACAAGCCCGGCGACCGCCCGAGCGCCGAGGCCTTCGACTGGCTCCCGCGCGCAGCGCGCTGAACTCCCCTGACTTTGCTGAGCAGTTAGAGAGGCACCCCATGAGCAATCTCCCCAAGATCGCCTGGATAGGCCTCGGCATCATGGGCTCCCCCATGTCCGAGAACCTGATCAAGACGGGCTACGACGTCACCGGATTCACCCTGGAGCAGGACAAGCTGGACCGCCTGACCGCCGCCGGCGGCACCGCGGCCGGCTCCATCGCCGAGGCCGTGCGGGACGCCGACGTGGTGATCACCATGGTGCCCGCGTCCCCGCAGGTCGAGGCCATCGCCTACGGCCCGGACGGCATCCTGGAGAACGCCCGCGCCGGCACCCTCCTGATCGACATGTCGTCGATCACCCCGCAGACCTCGGTGGACCTGGCAAAGGCCGCCGTGGACAAGGGAGTTCGGGTCCTGGACGCTCCCGTCTCCGGCGGCGAGGCCGGTGCGATCGAGGCCGTGCTGTCCATCATGGTCGGCGGCGGACAGTCCGACTTCGAGGAGGCCGAGCCGATCTTCGACGCGCTCGGCCGGACCATCGTGCTGTGCGGTCCGCACGGTTCGGGTCAAACCGTGAAGGCCGCCAACCAGCTGATCGTCGCCGTGAACATCCAGGCGTGCGCGGAGGCCGTGGTCTTCCTGGAGAAGTCGGGCGTGGACCTGGCGGCGGCACTCGACGTCCTGGGCGGCGGGCTCGCGGGCTCCACCGTGCTGACGCGGAAGAAGGACAACTTCCTCAACCGCGACTTCAAGCCGGGCTTCCGGATCGACCTGCACCACAAGGACATGGGCATCGTCACGGACGCGGCCCGCAACGTCGGCGCCGCGCTGCCCGTGGGCGCCGTGGTGGCCCAGCTGGTCGCGTCACTGCGCGCCCAGGGCGACGGCGGCCTCGACCACTCGGCGCTCCTGCGCGCCGTGGAGCGCCTGTCGGGCTCGCAGCTCTGACACCCCTCAGACCCCGGGCGGCGCCGTCGCTGACAACTGTCCTGTCGCGCCCAGGCGTTGGCGCCGCCCGGAACCATGCTCACTCACCAGTTCAACACTTTGTCGAGGATTGCTCCCCATGTCGAAGCGCGTGCTCACGACCGAGTCCGGCGCCCCGGTCGCCGACAACCAGAACTCCGCCTCCGCCGGCATCGGCGGCCCGCTCCTCCTCCAGGACCAGCATCTGCTGGAGAAGCTCGCCCGGTTCAACCGCGAGCGCATCCCGGTGGGGGCCCCTCCCACGCCCTTAAGGCAGTGGGGGAGTGTGGTGCACGCCCGGGGCTCCGGCGCCTACGGCTACTTCGAGGTCACCGACGACGTCACCGGCTTCACCCACGCCGACTTCCTGAACACGGTCGGCAAGCGCACCGAGGTGTTCCTGCGCTTCTCCACGGTCGCCGACTCGCTCGGCGGCGCGGACGCGGTGCGCGACCCGCGCGGCTTCGCGGTCAAGTTCTATACGGAGCAGGGGAATTACGACCTCGTCGGGAACAACACCCCGGTGTTCTTCATCAAGGACCCCATAAAATTCCCGGACTTCATCCACTCGCAGAAGCGTGACCCCTTCACGGGCCGTCAAGAGCCGGACAACGTATGGGACTTCTGGGCGCACAGCCCCGAGGCCACGCACCAGGTGACCTGGCTGATGGGCGACCGCGGCATCCCGGCGTCGTACCGCCACATGAACGGCTACGGCTCGCACACCTATCAGTGGACGAACGCGGAGGGCGAGGCCTTCTTCGTCAAGTACCACTTCAAGACGAACCAGGGCGTGCGCAGCCTGTCTTCCGACCAGGCGGCGGAGCTCGCGGGCAAGAACCCCAACTCCCATCAGACGGACCTGCTTCAGGCCATCGAGCGGGGCGTGAACCCGTCCTGGACCTTGCACGTCCAGCTCATGCCGGCGGCGGACGCGGCGGAGTACCGCTTCAACCCGTTCGACCTCACGAAGGTGTGGCCGCACCGGGACTACCCGCTCCAGCGCGTGGGCCGCCTGGTCCTGGACCGCAACCCGGACAACGTGTTCGCCGAGGTCGAGCAGGCCGCGTTCTCCCCGAACAACTTCGTGCCGGGCATCGGCCCTTCGCCCGACAAGATGCTCCAGGGCCGCCTGTTCGCCTACGCGGACGCGCACCGCTACCGCCTGGGCGTCAACCACACCCTGCTCGCGGTGAACGCCCCGAAGGCGACAACGGCGCAGAACTACGGCCGGGACGGCTTCATGGCGTCCAACTCCCAGGGCCGGTCAGCGAAGAACTACGAGCCGAACTCCTACGACGGCCCGACCGAGACCGGCCACGCCCTGTCCGCCCCTCTCTCGGTCACCGGCTACACGGGCACGCACGAGGCCCCGCAGCACACCAAGGACGACGACTTCTACCAGGCGGGCGAGTTGTACCGCCTGATGTCGCCGGAGGAGCGGTCCCGACTCGTCGCGAACATCGCCGGCGGCCTCGCCCAGGTCTCCCGCGACGACGTGATCGAGAAGAACCTCGACCATTTCCACGCGGCCGACCCCGAGTACGGCCGACGCGTGGAGGAGGCGGTCCACGCCCTGCGCGAGGACTGAACCGGGCACCGAAGACCGCAGGATTCAACAGACGGCCCGTGCGTGCCGGACGACCCGGATGAGGGGTGGTCACCGGCACCGCGCGGGCAGGGCCAGGACCGCGGCGGAATGCGAGCCAGTGCGGTGGTCAAGGTTCCAGGGGCTGCTTCTCGACCTGAGGGAAGAAGCACCCGGTCCCGTCGCGACCGCCGCGGTCCCAGCCGAAGGCTTTTACGGAGGCGGAGGCCCCCAGGGCTTCCCTTTTGAGACCGCAGACTCCGTCCGGCGGCGCGAACGTCCTGTCGCGCCCAGCCTCGCGCCGTCGGACGGCCACCACGACGAGCGCCGGATACGGACAGTCCCGTATCCGGCGCTCTTCGGCGTTTCCGGGTGCGGATCCGCCGTGGGCACAGCAGCCTGAAGGCATGGCACACCCATCGGAACACCCGCACATCGTGGTCCATCCCCCGGCGCTGGACGGCTCCCGCCGGGTCACCACCGGTGACGAGACCCTCGGTATCGCGTCCCACCTCGACGATGTCGTCGAGATCCTGCGCCTTGCCGATCTGGACCGGATCGAGGTGGAGGAGAGCGACCTGATCGACTGGCAGGGCGGCGGGCCCGAGGACTGGCCCGGCCTGTCGGAGCACCACGATCAGTGAACCTCAAATAAACCTCTGAACCCCCCTGCCGAGGCTTCAACCACCCCTGAACGCGGGCACGTTGGTCGCACGAGGCCCGCCGGCACGGGGGCGGCGGGCCTCGTATCAGGGGGTGTCATGAGCGGCGATCCGACGATCCGGCTCCAGCCTCACGAGGTCGCGCTACTGCGGGGTGGTTCTCGTGCGGCCGTGACTGTGGCGGTGGTTGCCTTGCATCTGCGGGGTGAGGTGCGGGCTGGGCGGCCCGGCACGATGCGGACGTCGGGGGTGTCTGCGGCGGCGGGGGCGCTTCCTCGTCTTACGAAGGCTGTGCACTCCGCGCTCTACCGGCCCGCGGGTATGCGGGAGTTGCTTGATCGGCGGGGTGTGAGTGAGGCGCTCGGTGAGTTGCGTGGGGATCTTGTGGCGGCGGGGTTGCTGCGCAGGTTTCCGCCTCGGCGTACTCGCGCTGCGCGCGTGCTGTTGAAGTCCCTGGGCGTTCAACTCCCGTTGCCTGCCGGGCGGGAGGGTGTGTCGTCGGATGATGTTCTGCTGGCGGTTGCCCTGTACGGGGACAAGGCGTTGTTCTCGCTTGTGCCGCGTTTTGCTGAGGCGGCGGGGTTGACCGGTCGGGGTGGGAGTGCGGACGAGGGGTTGCCGCGGGCCTGGGGTGGGG
>NZ_JBXVPZ010000277.1:0-12865 GCF_057961495.1 Streptomyces sp. P5F9
CCTCTGTCCACCCCGGCGACCGGTTAGAAAAGACCCCAGCCTGCGGAGAGGTGGGCATGTTGTTGCGCCACAGCCCCGGCGCCCTCCTCACCAGAACCCGGCACCACCCGGACCCCGTCCTCCGTACCCCCCCTGCTCAACGGCGTCCGCGCCGTGCGCGCCGAACAGGTGCCGCTCGACGAACACATGCGGCTAGTTGTCCTTGCGGGCCACCCCGCCGTAGATGCCGATCGGCGCGGCGCCCGGGGCGGGAGTCTCCTCGGGCCGCCAGTGGGTGACGCGGACCAGGCCCGGGTCCACGAGGGTGAAGTCGCCGAAGAAGTCCAGGACTTGGGCATGGGTGCGGAGGTTGAGGGTGGCGGTGGCCCGGTTGTAGACGGACGCCGCGTCGTGCCGGCCGTCCTCGTGGACGTCGCCCGTGGCGTGCGACAGGACGAGGTAGGAACCGGCCGGCAGGGCGTCGCGCAGGGTGGCGACGATGCCGTACGGGTCCCCGTCGTCGGACAGGAAGTGCACGACGGCGACCAGCAGTACGGCCACAGGCTGGTCGAAGTCGATGGCCTTGCGGACCTCGGGGTGGTCGAGGATGGAGCGGGGATCGCGCAGGTCGGCCAGGATGACCGAGGTGTCGGTGTCCTCCATGAGGGCCATCGAGTGGGTGCTGACGATCGGGTCGTTGTCGACGTAGACGATCCGCGTGTCCGGGGCGATGGCGTGCGCGATCTGGTGCACGTTCGGCTCGGTGGGCAGGCCGGTCCCGATGTCGAGGATCTGCCGTACTCCGCCCTCCTGGACGACATGGCGGACGGCCCGGTGCATGAAGCGCCGGTTGGCCCGCACGCCCTCCCGCACCTCCGGCGCCGCCTTGATGAACTGTTCGGCGGCCTCCCGGTCGACCTCGTAGTTGTCCTTGCCGCCGAGGAAGTAGTCGTACATCCGGGCCGGGTGGGGCTTGCTGGTGTCGATGATCAGTGGCTGCGCGCCACTGCCGTCCCCGCTGGGAGAGGTCATGAGGCCAGGCTCCGTCTTGAAGAGTCGCTGTCAGATCATCATCCTGACACGCCTGCCGTCGGGCTCAGGGCCACACCGGGCAATACGATTTCGCGAAGTTCCCGCCGCCGGTCGGGGGTGTTCTCACGCCCCCGTGGCCAGGCCGTGCGCGAGGAGGCTCTCCGCGGTGTCGGCGATGGTGTCGGCGACGGGGCGGGGCGTCCATCCGAGGAGGCGTTGCGCCTTCGCGCCCGTGGCGTCGAAGTCCTGGCCCAGCTGCGGGCGCAGCGCGCGCAGCTGGGGGTGGAACCAGCCGAGGAAGCGGGCCAGGGCCAGGGGAAGTTCGCGCGTGGGTGCCTTCGCGGCGCGGTCGCCGAGCCGCCCGCGCAGGATGCGGGCGACCTCGACGGCGCGCAGGCTGCGCCCGGCGGAGGCGAGCCAGCGCTCACCGGCCGCCGCGGGGTCGGTCATGGCGCGCAGATGAAGGTCCGCGACGTCCCGCACGTCGACCCAGCTCGATCCGAACGGCGGGCAGACGGCCATCTCGCCGTCGAGCATGCCGCGGATGATCCGCAGCGACGGCGGATCGTCGGGCCCGAGGACGGGTCCGAGCACGCCGACGGGGTGCACGGCGGCGAGTTCGAGCCCGTCGCCCTCGTCCTGGACGAACCGCCAGGCCGCGCGCTCGGCGAGTGTCTTGGACCTCTGGTACGGCGCGATATCGGCGTCGACGTTCGTCCAGTCGTCCTCCGTGAACGGTGTCGAACGCGGCGGATGCCCGTAGCCGACGGCGCCGAACGCGCTGGTCAGCACCACCCGGCGGACGCGGCCGTCGCGGGCGGCCCGCAGCACCCGTAGAACGCCCTCTCTGGCGGTGTCGACCATCGCCTCCTCGTTCTCCGGCGCGTTCCGCAGTGTCGGCGAGGCGACGTGCAGCACGTACGCGCAACCGGCGACCGCCTCCGCCCACCCGTCGTCACCGCGCAGATCGGCCCGTACGACGGTCAGTCTCGCGTCGTCGAACTCGGCGGCGGCGTGCAACTGCGCGCGGAGCGCGGGCTCCCGTCCCAGGTCGCGCACGGTGGTGCGGACCTCGTGCCCGGCGCGCAGCAGCGCGAGCACGCACCAGCTCCCGATGAACCCGGATCCGCCGGTCACCAGTACCTGTGTCATCGATGTCTCCTTGAGGCGTGACGCGTAAGGGAGTTGGGCATGTGCGGGGACTCGTCGCTCGGTGTCACGACAGCGCCATACCGGGGATGCGGGCCCGGATCGCGTCGAGTTCGGCCTCGTCGGACACGCCCTGCCAGTCGTACCGAGGCGTGTACGGGGCCTCCAGTTCACGCACCTCGTCGTCGGTCAGCTCGACGTCCAGCGAAGCCACCGCGTCGTCGATCTGCCGGATCGAGCCGGCCCCGACCAGGGGCGCGGTGACGACGGGCTGGTGGCGCAGCCAGGCCAGGGCGATCTGCGCGCGGCTCACGCCGTGTGCGGCGGCGACCTTCCCGACGGCGTCGACGATCGCGTGGTTGGACGCCTCCTCGGCCGGCGAGTAGAGCAGGTCGGCGTAGGCGCCGTCGGTGGCGGAACGGTTCGTGGACCGCGCGTCGTCCCAGGCGCGGGCCAGCCGGCCGCGGGCCAGCGGGCTCCAGATGACCGTGCCGACGCCCTCGTCCAGGCACAGGGGGATCATTTCCCGCTCCTCCTCACGGGCGAGCAGGTTGTAGTGGTCCTGCATCGACACGAACCGCGCCCAGCCGTGCCGCTCCTGGAGGTGCAGTGCCTTCGCGAACTCCCAGGCGTGCATGGACGAGGCCCCGAGGTAGCGCACCTTGCCCGCCCTGACCAGGTCGCTGAGGGCTTCGAGGGTCTCCTCCAGCGGGGTCGCGTGGTCGTTGCGGTGCACCTGGTAGAGGTCGATGTAGTCGGTGCCGAGGCGGCGCAGCGAGTGGTCGACCTCGGTCATGACCGCCTTGCGCGACAGGCCGCGGCCGTTGGGGCCCGGGCGCATCGGGTGCCGGAGCTTGGTCGCGATCACCACGTCGTCACGGTCGGCGAAGTCCTTGAGCGCGCGGCCGAGGATCTCCTCGCTGGATCCGTTCGAGTACAGGTTGGCGGTGTCGAAGAAGTTGATGCCGGCTTCGAGAGCGTGCTTGATCAGGGGACGGCTGGTCTCCTCGTCGAGGGACCAGACGGGGTGGCCGCGGTCGGGTGCGCCGTAGGTCATGGCGCCGATGGCGACCGGGGAGACGTCGAGGCCGGTGCGGCCGAGCTTGATGTAACGCACGAGGGAGCTCCTACAATGGGGAACGAGAGCAAACGGAGAACTCTCCGGTTGACCCTTGTGACGTTAACGGAGAACTCTCCGCTTAGCAATCGGACGACCGCCCGCCCGCCGGGGAGACGTATGCCAGGAGGACCCATGACCGACGCCGCGCCGCAGCGCTCCGACGCGCTGAAGAACCGGGAGGCGATCCTCCAGGTCGCCCACGACGCGTTCGCCGAGTCCCCGGGCGTCTCGCTCAACTCGATCGCCAAGCGCGCGGGGGTCGGCGCCGGCACGCTCTACCGGCATTTCCCCACGCGGGAGGCGCTGATCCTGGAGGTCTACCGCCTCGACGTGGACCGCCTCGTCGGCTCCGTGCCGGAGGTCCTCGCCGCCCACGCCCCGCTGGACGCGCTACGGCAGTGGTTCACCACCCTCGCGTCCTACGTCCGCCTCAAGCACGGCCTCGGCGACGCGCTGAACACGGCCGCCGCGCAGGAGGTCGTCAGCACGACGTCGGTCACCGTCACCGCGGCGGTCGGCCGGCTCCTCGACGCGTGTGAATCCGCCGGCGCGGTACGGCCCGGCCTCGACCCCACCGACGTGATCATGCTCCTGAGCTGCCTGTGGCGTACGCCCGACAACCCTGAAGGCGTGGCCCAGGCCGACCGCCTGATGGAACTGGCGATCGACGGATTCCGGCCGTAGAACCCCTTCCGGGGGACCGTCAGAGCGACGCCCCCGGCGGTGGCGCGAGGGCCGTGATCTCGCCGGATCCCCGCTCGATCAGCCGGGTCGGAACGGTGACGGTGCGGGTGGGTGACTGGTCGCCGTCCAGTCTGCGGAAGAGCATCTCGGCGGCTGTCCTGCCCAACTGCTCGACGTCCTGGGCGATGACGGAGATCCCCGGGCTGAGGATGTCGGCCAGGGGGAAGTCGTCGAAACCCACGTGGGCGACGGTGTCCTGGAGGCCGAGTGCGCGCAGGGCCCGCACGGCCCCGATGGTGACGAGGTTCTGGCTGGTGAACAGCGCGGTGGGCGGGTTCGGCAGCGCCAGGAGCCGCTTGGTCGCGGCGATCGCGGATTCCTCGCTGGCCCCGGTGTGCCGGACGATCTCGTCGTCGTACTCGATGTGCCCGACTTCCAGGGCGTGCCGGTAGCCGTCGAAACGCTGGGCGGCGGTGGAGATGGTCGCGCGATCGCCGAGGTAGGCGATACGGCGGTGACCGGCCTTCAGCAGGTGGTTGACGGCGGTGAGGGCGCCCTGCCGGTTGTCGGAGACGACGGTGTCCGCGTCGAGCAGGCTGGGCTCGCGGTCGACGAAGACCAGGCAGGTGCCCGAGCGCTGCTCGCTGATCAGATAGCTGTGGTCGCGGCCGGCCGGCACGATCACCAGGCCGTCCACCCGCCGGTCGATGAGAGCACGGGCCAACTCCCGCTCCCGGGCCGGGTCCTCGTCGAGGCTTCCGACCAGCACGAGCACCCCGCGCCCCCGCGCCACGTTCTCGACGGTGCGGGTCAGGGCCGCCGAGAACGGGTTCGCCGAGTCCTCGACGAGCATCCCGATCGTGGCCGTACGGCCGTCCCCGCGGCGCAGGCTGCTGGCGGTCAGGTTCGGCCGGTAGCCCAGTTTGTCGGCCGCCTCACGCACCCGGGCGGCGATGGCCGGATCGACGGTGGGCACCTCGTTGACCACGCGCGAGACCGTCTTGATGGCGACGCCTGCCAGTGCCGCCACCTCGCGCATGGTGGGGCGGCTGCGCGGGGACGGCGACGGCGGCTCGCCCAGGGTCATCGTTGTCTCCAACCGATTCTGCGTTACCGACTCGTTGCCGACGCATGTTTACCAGTGTCTTGACGCGCTCGTCCATACGGGACCACTATCCCGTCGAGTCAACGTTGTCTCAGCGTCGACCAAGGGCCGGCTCGAAAGGGATCACGCCATGAACCTCTCCTCCACCCAGACATCGGGCTTCCGTAGCCGGCGCACCCGGGCGGCAGCCGTCGGCGTCACCGTCTGCCTCGGCGCCACCCTCGCGGCCTGCGGTTCCTCCGACTCGGGCTCATCGTCGTCCGGCAGCGGGAAGGTGGGTGTGTCACTGATCCTGAAGACGCTGAGCAACCCGTACTTCGTGAGCATGGAGAAGGACGCCAAGACCCAGGCCACCAAGGACAAGGTGAGCCTCACCGTGGCGGCGGGCACGTCGGACGGCGACACCCAGACCCAGATCACCGCCATCGACAACGCCGTCTCGCGCGGCGACAAGGGCATCCTGATCACCACCAACGGCGACGCGGTGAACACCGCGCTGAAGCGCGCCAAGCAGGCCGGCCTCTTCGTGATCGCCCTGGACACCGCACCGAACCCGGCGAACGTCGCGGACATCACCTACGCGACCGACAACGAGCAGGCGGGCAAGCTCGACGGCCAGTACGCGGCGGCGGCCCTGAACGGCAAGCCCGCGGTCATCGCCATGCTCGACCTGTTCAACAACCAGGTCGTCTCGGTGGACATCGACCGCGACCACGGCTTCCTGGAGGGCATGGGCATCGACCCGGGCAGCAAGACCGAGAACGGCAAGGAGGCCAAGTCCGGGAAGTACACCGGCGGCACGGGCGGCACGTACA
The DNA here is from genome assembly GCF_057961495.1 of Streptomyces sp. P5F9. Taxonomy (NCBI): domain Bacteria; kingdom Bacillati; phylum Actinomycetota; class Actinomycetes; order Kitasatosporales; family Streptomycetaceae; genus Streptomyces; species Streptomyces sp. P5F9. The sequence goes on from NZ_JBXVPZ010000277.1 coordinate 5,885, forward strand.
CGATCGCCTGCCACCAGCCGACCCAGGGCGCCATCGACGGCGGACGTACCGCGATGGAGAACTGCCTGTCGGCCAACCCGAACATCAACGTGGTCTACGCGATCAACGAGCCGGCGGGCGAGGGCGCGTACAACGCGCTGAAGGCGGCGGGCAAGCAGAAGAGCGTCGCGATCTACGCGATCGACGGCAGCTGCTCGGGCCTGAAGAACGTCACCAGTGGCGAGTTCGCCGCCGACGCCGTGCAGTACCCGGGGAAGATGGCGGCCCTCGGCGTCAGCTCCATCGCGAAACTGGCCCGCGGCGGCAGCAAGCCCAGCGTCACCAACGGCAAGTCGTTCTACGACACGGGCACCGCGCTGGTCGCCGCGAAGTCCCTCGGGGGGCTGACGGTCCAGTCCCCGGCGCAGGCCGCATCCGCGTGCTGGGGCAGCTGATCCGGCCGGCCGGGTGGGCCGCCGGTGCCGGCAGCCGTCGGGGCAGCGGCGGCCCACCCGCACAGCCAGTACGAAGGTCGGCATGAAGTCCCCTATGAAGCCTTGCACGAGGGAACGAACCGGAAGGACCCCCTGTGACCACCCACGTGGACAGTGAAGCGACACCGGCGCCGGCGGAGGACTTCCTCAACCGGCCCGCCACGCCGGCCCAGCGCATCCAGTCGGTGCTGCACCGTCAGCCGGCACTCAGCCCGGCGATCGTCCTGGTGCTCGCCGCCATCGTGTTCTCCCTCATCAACGACCGCTTCTACGCATTGCAGAACCTGTCGCTCGTCGCCCAACAGGTGGCCGTCATCGGCTCGTTGGCCGTCGGCCAGACCGTCATCATCCTCACGGCCGGCATCGACCTGTCCATCGGCGCGGTCATGGTGCTGGCCTCGCTGCTGATGTCGAAGCTCGTCGCGGACAACGGCGTGCCGGGCGTGCTGGCCCTGCTCGCGGGAGCGGCCGTAGCGATCGCCGCGCAGGCCGTCAACGGGCTGCTGGTGACCAGGATCAAGCTGCCACCGTTCATCGTCACGCTCGGCACCCTCAGCATCTTCACCGCGATCACGCTCATCTACGCCAAGGGCCAGACCGTGTCCCTGCAACCCGGCAACATCCTCATGTGGAGCGCGGACACGGTCTCCATCGGGCAACTGAACCTGACCACCGGCGTCCTGCTCATGATCGCCCTGTACGCGGTGATCGGCTACGCCCTGCGCTACACCGCCTGGGGCCGCCACCTGTACGCCGTGGGCGACGACATCGAGGCCGCCCGCCTCGCCGGCATCTCCGTCAACCGGGTCCTGCTGAGCGCCTACGTGGTCGGCGGCTTCGCCATCGCGGTGGGCGCCTGGATCCTGGTCGGCCGGGTCGGCGGCGGCGACCCGAACAGCGGCCTCAACGCCAACCTGCAGTCCATCACCGCCGTCGTCATCGGCGGCACCAGTCTGTTCGGCGGACGCGGCGTGGTGCTCGGCTCGCTGATCGGCGCGCTCATCGTCCAGGTCTTCGTCAACGGCCTCGCACTGGCCGGGATCGACCCCAACTACCAAGTCCTGACGGTCGGCGTGCTGGTGATCGCGGCTGTCTCCGTCGACCAGTGGATAAGGAGCGTGAAGTCATGACGACTGGCACCGCCACCGCCCCAGTTCTCGAAGCCAAGGGCCTGGTCAAGGTCTTCGGCCGGGTCGTCGGCCTGAACGACGTCGACCTCACCCTCTACCCCGGCGAGGTCCTCGCCGTCATCGGCGACAACGGCGCCGGCAAGTCCACCCTGATCAAGTGCCTCTCCGGAGCGCTCGTCCCCGATCAGGGCAGCATCCTGGTCGACGGCACCGAGGTGAACTTCAAACGGCCGCAGGACGCCCGCGAGGCCGGCATCGAGACGGTCTACCAGACCCTCGCCGTGGCCCCGGCGCTGGACATCGCCAGCAACCTGTTCCTCGCCCGCGAGATCCGCCGCAAGGGTGTGCTCGGCTCGGTGTTCCGCATGCTCGACACCGGCGAGATGAGGCGTCAGGCGTCCGACCACATCAAGCGGCTGGGCATCAGCACCCTGCAGAACATCAACCAGGCCGTGGAGACGCTCTCCGGCGGCCAGCGCCAGTCGGTGGCCGTCGCCCGGGCGGGTGCCTTCGGCGGCCGGGTCGTCATCCTCGACGAACCCACCGCCGCGCTGGGCGTCCGCGAGACCGGCCAGGTCCTCAAACTCGTCCGCGACCTGCGCGACCAGGGCCTGGGCATCATCCTGATCAGCCACAACATGCCCAACGTCTTCGACGTAGCCGACCGCATCCACATCCAGCGCCTCGGCGGCCGCGCCGGTGTCATCACCCCGCAGTCGCACTCGATGGAGGACGCGGTGGCGATCATGACGGGGGCGAAGAAGCTCATACCGGAAGCCGGGTGACAGGCAGGGGCGGTGGCGCTACGGCGGACACGTACCGGATCGCCGAAGGCCGCCTCGGCGACGAACCCACCGTGACCGTCTCCGCACCGGACGGTGCCGTACGCGTCGTCCTTGCCCTGCGCGGGGCGACGCTGCTGAGCTGGCAGGTCGGACGCGGAGTGGCCGGACAGCTCACGGAACTGACGGACGGCTACCGCGACGAGGCCGAGCTGCTGTCCCAGGACGGGGTACGGGCGGGCCTGCTCGCCCCGTTCTCCAACCGCGTCGCCGACGGCCGCTACCACTACGGCGGCCGCGATCACGACCTGCTGCCCGGCCACGTCGCGGACCGCACGGTCTACCACGGCTTCGCGCGCGAGGCGCCGTTCTGGCTCGTCGGGGCCACGACGACGGCCGACTCGGCACGCCTGCTGCTGCGCAGCACGAGCATCAGACCGGACAGGTACCCCGGTTACCCGTTCGCGCTCGACCTCGACGTGGCGTACACCATCGGCCGCCACGAACTCGGCATCGAGATCCGGGCGACGAACGTGGGGGAGACCACCGCCCCCTACGCGGCGGGCTGGCACCCGTACTTCACCCTGTCCCGCCCCCGCCCGATCGACGACCTCGTCCTGCAGATCCCCGCCAGCACCCTGATCCGCACCGACACCTCCCTCATCCCCCTGCCCGGAAAGGAGGCCCTGCTGCCCTTGGACCGCTGCCCCGGCATGGACTTCCGTACGCCCAGGAAGCTTGGCGACGCCGTCATCGACGCCTGCTTCGCAGACCCGGCCCCCGGACCCGGCGGCAGGACCGAGACGGTACTGAGCGACCCCGCGACCGGAGACGAACTACGGGTGTGGCAGCACGGCGGCTACATGCACGTGTTCACCGGCGACACCCTGGCCCGCGACCGGCGCACCTCCATCGCCCTGGAACCCGTCGAGGTACCCACGGACGCCTACAACCGTCCGGAACATGCCGACGCCCTGTCTCTGGAGCCCGGCCGGCAGCGGGAATTCCGGTTCGGGGTCACGTATCGGCCCTCGGAGCGCTGAGCTGCGCCAGCGGCTTGGGGGCGGGCACGGCGGTGGACCCAATGCGGACAGCGCCGGGAGTCCGACGAACGTCAAGAGCCTTTCCTTGTACGGCCGTTCACTCGTTGCGCTCGGTGCCCTTCAGCGGGACCAGGGCGCGATCCTCGGTCCGCCGACTGGTGGATCGTCCTCGACGATGTCCAGTTCACGCGCCGGGACTACCAGCATCGGACTCGGCTTGCTGCCCTCGACGACCCAGTCTCCTCGTTCGCCAGTACTACGGCGGCAGTCGGTACTGGCCTGTTGTGTATGAGGTCTTGGACCTGGTCCTCAATCGGTTCGAAGACACTGACCGGGTGGCGGACGTCGCGAGTGCTTCGGCCTTCGCTCTCCTCACTGCCCTCGGGCGGAGCAGCGAAGTGCTGGAAAGCAGTGCGATCCCGACCCGCGAGGGCCGGTCCGAGTGACTGGCCGACCTGGCCGTGGCCACCGGCAGCACCCGTCACCTGTGTGGCACCGGCGGCCTGCGCTACAGACGATCGGCCCGAGTCAACTGGCGACCAGACTGACGACCGAACGAGGAACTCACCTTCTTGGAGACCACGCGTGAGTGATCAGCCCGACAAGCCGTTCCTCCGGATCGTGGCCTGCGCGGCCGGTGTCGCCGCCGATGTCGGCAAGTTGATCACCGCCGCCCAGGCGCGGCACTGGGACATCGGCGTCGTCACTACCCCGCAAGGACGCCGAAGATGCGATAGGCAACCGTCAAGTGGCGGGAGACAGGGCGTCGTTGTCGGTAACGTCCTGTATCCACCGGCGTAGAAAACGGTCAATGATCGTGGAAGCCGGATCACGGGGGCGGGAACACATGACAAACCAGCCGGTGTTCGTTCTGGGCGAGGAACTGCAGACCCTGGAGCGGGCGGAGTTCGAGACCGAGGCGGAGTTCCAGGAGTTGCTCGCGCGTCATCCGCGGGTGCTGGACTTCGGCTCGCTGGCCGATGGCCGTCCGCTGCGGCTGGTGCTGGTGGCCCGGGAGATGGGGGTGCCGACGAGCACGGACAGTGCCCCGGCGTACTGGCTGGACCACCTCTTCGTCGATGCCGACGGCATGCCGACCCTGGTCGAGGTCAAGCGGGCCACGGACACCCGGATCCGGCGTGCGGTCGTCGGGCAGATGCTGGACTACGCGGCGAACGCCGCCCGTTACTGGCCGGCCGCCCTGCTGCAGCACTCCTTCGAGGACACCTGCGCCAAGGACGGCCGATCGCTGGAGGAGGCGTACGGGGAACTCCTCGGCGACCAGGGCGACCGGTCCGCGGAGGAGTTCTGGACGACGGTCGAGGAGCGGTTGGCCGCCGGGCAGATGAGGCTGCTGTTCGTCGCCGACCAGATTCCGCTGGAGCTGCGGGCGATCGTCGAGTTCCTGAACCGCCAACTGCGGCAGACCGACGTGTACGCGGTCGAGCTGACCCAGTACCGCGGCGGCGGCGACCTCCGCGTCCTCGTCCCACGCGTGCACGGCGAGGTAGCCACCGCGGCGAAGTCCCCCTCGGGCCACCGCACCACGCGGCGGACCACCCGCGCCGACATGGACGAGGCGATCGCGTCGCGCCCCGACCCGGACGTACGCCGGACCGCGACCGCCCTGCTCGATCACGCGGCGGCCGAGGGGCGGCTGGAGTGCGGTACGGCCAAGTACCGGAGCATGCGCATCTACTACCGCGTCTCCGGACGGGACGTACCGATCGCGACACTCTCCCTGCGCGACGACCCGGCGAAGGACGACCTCTCCTTCGCCTTCGGCTCGATCACCTATCACCTCGGCCTCGGCCGGGCAGCGGCGTTCGCGGCTTCCCTGCCGACCCTCCCCGGCCTGGCGGAGAGGCTGGAGGCGCTGCCGACGAAGGGCTACAACGGCTGGCCGTCCGTCTCCCTCGCCGCTCTGGCCGCCGAGCCCACCGCCGTTGAGGGAATCCTCTCGGCGATTCAGCAACTCACCGGCGGTCAGGAGTCGTCGGTCTGACCGCGTGCGCAGAACGGCGCCGCCCACTTTCTACGGCGCAGCCGCCCTCGGCGTGATCTCTTCGCGCGAGCGCGGCGCGCGCTGCCTTCGGGCGGCTTCGGAAGACGTACACCACCCACCTGCTCCCTTCCAGCGAGACCCGCACCCGCAAGGCGATCGACGACGCCTGCACGGAAGCCGAGGGCGAGCCGCCCGCTCCGGCACCAAAAAGGGCGAGGCCCGAAGACCCCGCCCACTACCGTCACCGGCGAATCCTCAGCTCACGGCCACACCAAGCAGTACGGCTGATGCCCCGCCTCATGCAACCGATGGCTGAAGTCCTGCCACTCGTGCAGCGAATGGGAGTGGCGGGGCGGCGACCTGGGGTTTCTCGGCTGAACGTGCGTTGGCCTGCGGAAACTCCTCTCGGTAGTTCTCATGGGTCAATGCCGTTTCCCGGCCTCATGTGCCCTGGATGTGCCCTGGAGTGCTCACTCCAGGGCAGAGCCTGGGAGCCGAGCAGCTGAGCTGACCCGGTGGAGGCGCCGAAGCCTCCTGCGATACCTGCTTCAAGGTGTGGAATCGAATCCTTTCCGAGTCCGCAGGGCCGCAGGGAGTGCAGTCCGGTCGTCGATGCGCGCAAGCTCGTTAAGATTCATAGGCAGGCCGCTGGCATCCGAAAGATTGGCCCCGAACAGGTGGGTTTTGTTCCATTTTGCAAGGCGGAGATCCGCTCCGCGTAGATCGGCTTCTGCCAGCTCCGTGTGGGTTAGATCTACATCAATCAGGTTGGCGGAGGTGAGCCGAGCTGCGTTCAGGTTGGCCATCGTTAGCGTCGCGCCGTTCAGGTCTGCGCCGGAAAGGTCGACACCTTCCAGGTGCGTATCTGTGAGGTCGACGCCGGCCAACATAGCTCCCGCCAGGTGCAATCCGTGGAGGTCGAGGACGACCACCCGCGGATCGGCGTGAAGGCGCATCACATCGCTGGTGAGGGCTGTGAGGGCAGCCTGTACGTCAGCTGCAGGTTCGAGCGGCAGTGAGGTGCTGTCCCCGCTGCGCATGCGCGCCATCCGCTTGCGACGAGAGAGCTGTGCCTTCGGCGCGCGGTTGCGTATGAAGTGCACGAGTACCCGGGCGGCATCTGGGGCGGCTTGTTCCGGGGCGTCTTGAACGATCTGTTCCAGGTTGAGCACGCCACCGATGCGTACGTATTCGTGCTCGGAGCCGAGGCGTTCCAGTGCCTTGTTGAATCGATCGGTGATTTGACCGCGCCGTGTGAGGCGGTAGGTGCGGGCGGTGTAGACCAGGGCAACGCCGGCCCCGATCGCGGCAAGCATGGCGACCAGAGCGGTACGCAGGCCGCTGACGAGTGCCGCTGATCCCTTCGCAAGCTCCTCCCGGTCCAGGTACTCGCGGTCGAGCGTGTACGGTCCACGCCATACGAGCCATGGGATTCCGATCAGCAGAATCAGGGCCCCAAGTGCGCCAAGCAGATGGTGTCCCGCGAAGTGGTGTAGCCGGTCAAGGTTCGTGAACGCGCGGGTGTCTGCCCGGGGCGTGCATCCGCTG